>NZ_JAVKGO010000002.1:0-33044 GCF_031432315.1 Serpentinicella sp. ANB-PHB4 | reverse complement strand
TGACGGTAGTCATTTCCAGAATGATATAAATGTCTAAAGCTAACATTGCTGATCACATTGTCTTCTAGATGAAATTGAATACTTACCTGCTGTTCTCCTCTGTCCTCATAGATTCCTCTATATCTTCCGTCTTCATAAGTTCCTATAACATAATCTTCTCCATCAACTTTTTCTTGTTCACTACCTGTTTCTACTGGTTCTTCAGTAGCTGTACATCCACTTAAAGCCATTACACTTGCTAAAATTAAAACTAATGCCATTAATAATGTTTTTTTCATCTGTGAGTCCCCCTCATATTGAGAAATATTTAACGCATTAAATAAAACTTTGTTATGTTAATAACTTAACATACTAAGCCGAGGACTTTAAACAGTGTAATTTGTCCCAACAGTAGGTACATTTGTCCTACTGTGTGTTTATTTTTCTTATCCAATAAGTAGCTGCCTCTGTTCTATTGGAAACATTCAATTTTTTGAAGATATTACTTATATAATTTCTAACGGTCTTATCCGAGATGCCTAAGCTCTCTGCGATCTCTTTATTCACCTTCCCTTGAGCAATCATATCTAAGATTTTCGTTTCTTGTAAGCTTAAACTAGATTTACTCTTTATGTTTGTATTTTCTATCTTTAAAGTATTAAAAACATCTTCTGTTACAGAAGTGTCTAAAACAGCTTTTCCCTTATATACAGCTATGATTGTATTAATTAATTCTTTACTTTCAATATCCTTTAATAAATAAGCATCGACACCAGCTCGAATTGCTCCCAAAACCGTTTCATTTTGGGTATATGCTGTTAAAATAATAATTTTTATATCCGGAAAACGAGCTTTTATTGCAATACTCCCATTGATTCCATCCCCGTCTGGCAGTTTGAAGTCTAATATAATTACATCGGGTTTTGTTTTAGTAGTCATCTTTATGGCATCTTTTAAGTTCTCAGCTTCTCCACATACCTCTATGGAAGGATTGGTACCTAAAAACATTTTTAAACCTTTCCTTACTACACTATGGTCATCTACAATTAACACTTTAATTTTATCTAACATGATTTGAGTCCTCCCATGGTACGATCAATTCAACTTCTGTTCCCTGCTCAATATTTTTTACGCTAAGTGTGGCCCCAACTGTCTCAGCTCTTTTTTTCATAGAAATTAGGCCAAACTGTTGTTTTGAATCTATACTATTTAATTGTATACCTACGCCATTATCCTTTACCTTAATATAGAGAAAATCACCTACTGTTTTTACTAAAACCATAGCACGATTTCCCTTTGAATGTTTTATAACATTGCTAAGTGCTTCCTGAACAACATAATAAATTTGACTAGATTTTTCAGTAGATAATTCTCTTAGATATAATTCCGGCATTTCAGATTCTACATCAATTTTAATATCTTGGTTATTATTAAATATTTCAACCAATTTCACTATGCTGTTGGTTAAATCCTTCAACTCCACTGTTTTAAGGGATGTTGTTGATATAAACTCTCTAGTTTTCTTAATAGTATTTCCTAAGTCTAATTGTATTTCCTGTAGCAGATCAGCATACGACGCTTCCTTATTATCATCTATCAAACATTGTAACTTTAAGTTTGCTGCGTAGATACTTTGAATAATGCTATCATGTATTTCCAGTCCCAATTTTCTTCTTTCTTCATCTGCAATCTTTTGCTCCTGTAACTGCTGTAATCTCTCTTTTTGTTCCCAACCAAAAGTTTTTATTACTCTAATCAACAGAATATTAATGCTGATTCCCACCATAATTTTTATAATTTGAATAGGAAACCCAAACCATTGTAGGAATGCTTGATTGTTAATAACGTTTGCAGGAAAAAAATCCATTTCTCTTACAATCATTCCATCAACCAATCCATAAATAAGAAAAATATAAGCCAAGTGGTTATATTTTTTTACAATTGTATCTAAATTTCTTTTATTCATTTGTTTTCCCTGTAACCTTAAAGCAAGAGAAGTAATTACCCCACCTGGTAATCCCATAAAATATCGTAAAAAGGTAGTATTATATTGAGGATTTATAAGATGATAATGTAATCCGTTCCTTACCATTAATAAGATAAATAGAGTCCCCCAAACTGTTAGAAGCAAAATAGGCATTTTATTTATTATGCTTTTGTATCTAATATATTTTGGTAATAAAGTAGTTCCAAATCCTATTAGAAATACAAAAGAAATTGCCTTTAAAATTTGCTTTATTATGAACAAGTATACATATAAATCCGGGTATAAATCGGCAATCACTATCATAGTTACCCACTCAGAAAGACCATGAGTGATTCCAAAAACGCCTAAATACTTTAGTGATTTTACCAAAGGTAGATGACTTACTTCTTCATCTTTTTTATAACTTGCAAATATACCCATGGATACAAAAACTAAACCATATACTAGATATAAGAAAAAATATTCTTTTGCCATAATTACACCCTCAATTAATTTTTTGTTTATTCTTTATTAATTATACCATTTTTTACTACTCCTATTTTAGTAAAAATAACATAATCTTTCATTCTTTAATTTTGTTTTAAGCGTCTCCAAATATTCGTCGCAACACCAATATTATGGTTCCTTACTTTGTTGCTTCATCGGGCTCAGCTACGATTTTTTGTACTATTTTTTCGGCTATGGGTATAAAAAGATTTGCTAAAGGAATAGAGATTGCGGTTCCTACAACTGCAGACTTTAAAAAAGCTAATAAAAACCCTGGTCTAATTCCATAGTTTATAATAACCATGATTAATGCCATAGGCACTGATATAAAAATCGCTGCTAGACAAGAAAAAGTAATTCCTCTATATTTGTGGTTAATTTTCATTTACTTCATTCCTCCCATTTAATAAATATTTATTAGTAACTATCATAATACGTCTAATCTTAAAAATATTTCTACTGTAAAATTATAAAGTACTTGGTAAAAAAATTCATCATCTGGATTATAAATTTCTTTATTTACTGCCTCACATCCTCTATTTTAATAACCAAAATCTATTAACTTTTATTAATCATAAAAAACTCCCTCTTAACATATACGTTTGAGGGAGCATAAAATCTGTAGAATACTAATCTATCTGTACTTTTGTTATATCTAAGTTTTTAGTGTAGTTATAACCTATCTCGAAAATCTTTTCATTTTGACTTGTATCCAATATATTATAGTCTACTAGTGCTTCTAATTTTATAAATAGATCGCTATTTTCCTTTTTCTCTTGCTGCTTGCCTACATTCATTTGAAAGATTCGCTTAGTGATTTCTAAAATGCCATTTATTTTTTCTGTTTTTACAACGGGCATAATATCAATTGTAATTATTTTTTCACATTTATTCATCAATGGCTTTACAGGAACATTGTCGAGTAATCCACCATCAACATAGCTTTGTCCTTTTATCTCAACTGGCGAGAATAATATAGGGATAGAAGAAGAAGCTTGTACTGCTTTAGCTACATTTCCAGAGTTAATGTATTCTACTTTTCCAGTATTGATGTTTGATGCGCATATATATAATGGGTATTTTAAATCTGTAAAATTTTTACCTTTCAAAATTTTATCCAGTTGATTTCCTAAAGTGTCGAGATTAGCAAAACCATTAACAGGAAATTTAATTTTGGCTGCATCAGTTATTTTTATATCTTTCATAATTTCCATAATGTCATCAGGAGTTTTCTGAGCTGCCAGAAGCGCTGCAACAATTGCTCCTGCACTTGTACCAGAAAATATCTCAGGCTTTATTCCTTTTTCTTCTAATGCTTTTATAACCCCAAGATGAGCAAACCCTCTGCTGCCCCCTCCACCTAAAGCAATACCAAACCTTTTCATGAAAATCTACTCCTTCTCTGACATTGTATTAATCCTTTAATTTTTAACTAACCTTTTATTATCCACTGATATAAAACAGAAAGGATTACAACCAAGTTACTTTTTAGAGTTTTTAATATTATTGTGGCACTTAAAAATTCAGGTATTATTCTTTAAAACTAGGGCGCTTTCTACGCTAAGCATGTTTAAAAATAATATAGGACAACCCTAATACTATTACAGTATTCGTTAATATTGATAATAGAACAAAATATGTAATCATTTTGCTTCCTGGCTTAATAGAATAGTTGGAAAGAATAAAAAGCTGTAAAAGGATTAAAACTGAAGTAATTAAACTAAAAATTATTCCGCTTAGATTAATCAAAGTGCCCCTTTGATAAATTAAAATAGATATAAATGACACTGTATATAATAATATTATTAATAACTTTGCCTTATAATGACCTAGGATTACTACTGAGGTTCTTTTTGAACTCAATCTATCCGACGGTTCATCTGGAAGAGATGTAGAAATAGCCATAGCCAACTGTGACGGCAAGATGATTATTATGATCGTCCAAGGGAATGCGTTAATATTGCCCCCCTGTGATAAGTAGCCTATTAACGGTAGCACTAGACCTACACCAATCATTTGCAACAGTTCTCCAAATCCCCTGTATGATATTTTCATTGGACTGAAGCTATATGCATAAAGTAAAAGTATGCCTGCAATAACTAATAGTAATATAAAAGCATTTCCTATATAAAAAGAAAGCAAAACACCTATAAATAAACACATTATCGCCATAACAACAGCACCGTATAATATATTTTTCTTACTCAAATAGCCCTCAATTAAAACCCTAGAACCACCAGTAAAAGGCGTAAAGGTTTTATTTTGCCTATCTGTTTCATAATCCGCATAGTCATTTGCATATACAATAAAAAGATGCATAAGGAGTCCATAGGTATGTATTAACACAAAAACTAACCAATTAAATTCCTTATGCATAGAAAAGTGAATTATTTGTCCCAATAAAAGACTCGGAAAAATAAACATTTGGGCTGGAATTCTTGAGGCTTTAGTCCATGCTTCTGCTTTATTCAATATTAATTCCCCCTTTAGGATATGATCACTTTTTTTCATGGAATACAGCATATTTTTTAATCTATCTATCTTATTTAGATTACATAATCAAGTAATTTTTTAAAATTTATTGTTTTGCACCCATCAATAGATCGCACAATATTTTATACCCTCATTGCATTCAAATAAACGAAGGCAAATTCTAATTAATAAATGGCCCTTGATTCTAAAGCACACCCTAGTGGGAAGAAGGAGATTAAATATTCCCCTAAACTGCTTTGTCTAGGGGAATAATAAGCATCCTTCACTCTAATTATAGTATTATAAACCTAATTAGCTTTGAAATGAAAGTTCTTTTAAAGGTAATACATAATAATAGCAGCTAGGGAAACAAAACACCCGGATATAATTGTAAACCTTAAAGCTGGCTTCATAACCTCTGATTCTTTACCTTCTATCTCTGCAGTACTTGTACCGAGTATAACATTGGCTGGGGATATTGAGTTTCCTATAGCCCCACCTGCTGATTGAGTTGATATTACTTGCGCAGTAGATAATCCTTCCATTGTTTCAGCCACTGATACGTGTAAAGGCGCGAATAATACATTTGAAGCTGTGTTTGAAGACGTCATAAAGGAACCAACAATTCCAATTACATTAGACAGGGCTAGATAAACTACTGGTGGTGAAATTTCAGCAATTCCTAGAGCCAATACTGTTGTTTGACCAGAATTACTCATAATTTCCGTCATTGTTAAAAAACCGATTATTGCTAAAGATGCGCCTACTGCGTTATCCTTAACTTCCGTCCAAATTATTTTATGTGATTCTTTTTCATACACATCTAGTTTTTTATACCAAAAATATGCAAATATTGCGGATATCAGTAAGTATAGACCTGGATGAGTTAATGGTGTAATTGGAGAATATGTATCTTCTCCTTCTACTACAAATTCATAACCCGTTTCTGTTGTAGGAACAGAAGGTCCAAACTCAAATTGACCTAGGGCATCGGATATATTAGGTATTCCCAATGCGATAACAGATATTATTATTAATACATAGTATGGCATAAATGCTTTATGTATTGATATGCTAGGTTTCTCTTCTAATTCACTGGTATGTTCATCCTCTAATATATCTGTCTCATCTTCCAGAGGTGTTTTATCGCTATATTTATTTAGCTTTGCAAGTAAAAATAGGGCTCCTAAAGCAATGGTTGTGGGAATAAAATTGCTTAAGGATGGGTTAATTTGTCCTAAGTATATCTGCCCACCCCCATGGATAAGCGATATTACTATAACCGCAAGAAAACCCTCTTTAATCCCTTTCCATTTAGCAAACATCCAACAAATCATAATGCCTGCGACAATATTTGTGATCCAAAGTAAAATTCCTGTATAAAATATAGTCGTTGATGGGGATTCAATTGTAGCGACATTTGTTGTAGCAATCCATGCGACGGCTAATGTTCCAAATACATTTGCCCAGGCATGTCCAATTAATGGTATGGCGACTGCTGCTACGGGCCTTACTCCTATACCTACGAGAATAGGTGCTACGACAGCAATTGGTGCACCAAACCCTGCAATACCTTGTAAGAATGAAGTAAATACCCAACCTAGACCTAAGACTAAAAATAAATAGTTTTTCGTGTGTATTTGTATATCCTCTCTTATTACAGTAAATGCCCCGGACTCTTTTGTTACTTGATATAGAAGTAGGGCTGGCCATACAACTAGTAATATAAAAAGTGCTTCCCAAAGTCCTTTACCAAAACCAACTATGGCATTCATAAAAGATGCTTGAAATAATATAAGTGCTATTATTAAGGCTATACCCATAGAAATCCAACCTGATTTTGCACCTGACCACTTAAGTTTAATTAACATAACCAATAAAAGAACTAGTGGTAACAGTGCAGCGAGCCAATGAATTATATCTACAGGCATATTACTTTCCACCATGATCACTCCTCTCCAGTATTATTTATATCTTTGATTTGAGTTTATTTATCTATATAGTGAAAACCTCTTCCATAAGGAAGAAGTTTTCATTAGTTAGCTTAAGTAAAATAGCGCTATGGCTATAATCGACACAATAATAGCTGAGATCAGCGTGAAAATAATCGTATACTTAAAGACCTCCGAATCTTTCCCTTTTATTTCGGCTGTACTAGTTCCTAATATAACATTAGCTGGAGCTATAGAGTTACCTATTGCACCTCCAACTGATTGTGATGCTATAACCTGTGATGTTGAAAGTGCATCCATAGATTGTGCTACGGATACATGTAAAGGAGCAAATAGTACATTTGAAGCCGTATTAGAAGAAGTCATAAATGCACCAAGAATACCAATGACATTGGTTAATGCAATATATACTACTGGCGGTGCCATTTCCGCTACCCCAAGAGCAATAACAGTCGTTTGTCCGGAGTTACTCATTATCTCAGTCATTGTTAAAAATCCAGCTATAGATAATGACGCCCCTATTGCATTATCTTTTACTCCTGACCATATCTCTTTTCCTGCATCTTCTTTATATGCGCCTAATTTCTTAAACCAGAAATAACCGAAAACCGATGCTATTAATAAGTATAAACCTGGATGGGTTAGTGGAGCGATCGGGGAATAAGCTGATTCAGCTTCTACTTCATATCCATAACCTGTTTCTACCCCTGGAACTGCTGGTCCCCATTCTACCTGCTCTAATATTTCTGTAATAAAAGGTATTCCTAGGGCTACAATAGAAATTATAGTTAAAACATAGTAGGGCATAAATGCCTTATGAATTGACATTTTAGGTTTTTCACTCTTAATCGTCTTTTCATCTAATATATCAGTCTCTTCTTGAAGCTCTGTTTTTTCCTTATATGTATTTAATTTAGCTAGAATAAATAAAGCTAAAAGTGCTACAGTTGCTGGTACAAAATTACTTAGTGTTGGATTTACTTGTCCTAGTAATACTTGTCCACCACCATGAATAATAGAAATGGTGATTACTGCTATAAAACCTTCCTTTATACCTTTCCATTTAGCAAATAGATAACAAATCATAAAACCTGCAATTATATTTGGTATCCATAACAGAATAGAAGTATAAAGTACCGTTTCTGCTGTATTTTCAATGGTAACAACATTTGTTGTCGCAATCCAGCCCACTGCTAGTGTACCAAACATATTAGCCCATGCATGTCCAATAAGAGGTATAACTACTGCCATCACTGGTTTTACACCAATACCTACAAGTAAAGGAGCCACTACGGCTATAGGCGCTCCAAACCCTGCAATACCTTGTAAGAATGAAGCAAATACCCAACCAAAAGCTAATACAAGAAACAGATAATTTTGTGTATGTTCTTGAATCCCTTCACGTATTGCAGTAAAGGCATCCGCAGTTTTTGTAACATTATATAGATATAAAGCTGGCCATACTACCAACAATATAAAGAATGCTTCCCAAAGACCTTTACCAAAACCTACAGCTATTCCATCAAATGGAGCTTTAAATAATATAAGCCCTATGACGGTAGCTACAGCCATAGCTACCCAACCAGATACGGGACCTGACCATTTTAATAATACAAGCATAATTAAAAGTAACACTAGGGGTAGCATAGCCGCTACCCAATGTAATAAATCTACAGGTAATGAATTTTCCATTCCTAATCCTCTCCTTTCCAATATTAGTGTATATTTACCAAGTTAGTGCTAGACCATCTCCTCTAGGGTCTGCCCCTGCACTATATTTACCTCTTTCTCGATCTATAATAATCCCTTGAGCGTGTCCCATTTGTTGGGAATAATCTTCATCCACTTCAACTTCATGGCCTCGTTCTGTTAATATTGCTCCAATTGCGTTAGGAATACGAGACTCTAATTTTAAAGAAAAGCTGGACTCTCCCCATGTTCTACCATACAACCAACGGGGTGCCTCTATTGCCTGCTGCATGTTATACCCAAAGTCAATCACTCTTGTTAATAAAGCACATTGGGTTTGTGGCTGTCCTTCACCACCCATTGATCCAAATAACATAAAGGGTTTGCCGTCTTTAGTTGCCATTGCAGGTATAATTGTATGAAAGGTTCTCTTATTTGGCTCAAGTGTATTTTGGTGGTCTGGGTCCAAGCTGAAAAATGATCCTCTATTCTGTAGTAAGAATCCACACCCTCCCGGCATAAATCCGGATCCAAACTCATGATAAATACTTTGAATTAATGAAACCCCATTGCCCTCTTTATCAACGACACTCATGTAAGTAGTGTCTCTATTTCCCTTTATATCTGGAAGTTCTTCTAACTTATTTAAATCATACGCTGAGCTCATTGAAATTTCATTTACCATTTTGCTTCCATGTTCTTTTGATAGAAGTTTATCGTAGGGTATATCTTCAAAACGTTTATCAGTTACCCACTGATCTCTGTATTTAAAGGCTATTTTTGCTGCTTCTGCCATGAGATGATAATAATCTGGGGTGTTATCACCTATTGACTGTATATCATGCTCTTTTAAAATATTTAGCATCATTAAAGTTGCAATTCCTTGAGTATTTGGTTTTAACTCATGAACAAGATAATCTCTATAGTCTGTAGTCAGAGGCTTCTCCCATGTACTCACATGTTTTTCTAAGTCTTCTTTTACTAAAAGTCCCCCATGTCTATTAAGAGAATCGACTATTCTTTCCGCTACTTCTCCTTTGTAAAATACTTCATAACCATCCTTTGCAATCAGTTTTAAAGTCAATGCTAAGTCTGGTTGTTTTAATATTTCACCAGGTTGAATTGCTCGACCTCCTGGTAAAAAAGTATTTCTTGATTCTTCATATTCATTAAGTACTTGTTTCTTCTCTTTAATAAATTGGCTAAACTTTTCGGTAACTGGAAAACCATGTTCAGCGTATTCAATAGCTCTTAAGAATAAGGTATTCCACTCCAGTCTTCCATATTGTTGATGCATATCCCACCATGCCTTTACTGTTCCGGGGACTGTGTTTGCAGATAATGGACCTCTTTCTGGTATCTCATCATATCCTTTGTCTAAGTAAATATCCCTCACTACTTTAGATCCAGAACGACCACTTCCATTGATTGCTTTAACTTCTCCTTCCGATTCATCCCAAATCAACGAAAATAAATCTCCTCCTAGACCTGCCATATGGGGATACACAACACATAAAACTGCATTAACAGCAATTGCTCCCTCCACAGCATGACCACCTTTTTCTAATATCTCCTTCCCAGCCTGTGTTGCCAAGTAGTGTGGTGATGTAACCGCTCCATTTGTGCCTTCCGAAACCGGTCTACCGGTTTCAACAAATCCGTAAAATCCACCTTTTTTAAGTGCCATTTTTCTCCCTCCTATTTTTTGATCTATTTTTCTCCTACCCGACATTTTTTTTGTTTAAACACATCACTTCACTACCAAAAAATGTTTAATTTGCTTCTATATTAATTATGTAGCGCCGCCAACTAGGATTTAATTTACGTAAAAAAAATTTCAAACTAATAATTTAACTGCTATTATTCAAGGTGTTTTTTAATAGACTTTATGCTTTTGTTGTCTAGTTTTAATTTTTAAAATATAATCTACTTACTTTCTTTACAATCATAATTTATGCTTAGTTCACCGACTATCACTTAACTTTCTTGCCTTAGACATAAAAAAAGTGGCTATCGCCACTTTCTCTTCCTGAGTACAGTCAGAGAATCTCATCTCCTATAACCCCTGTTTTTTATATGGTAGGAAGTAGAACTTTCCTACCATATAAAAACAGCAAGATTATACGCTTGCTGTTTTATTTTGAAATTATTTAAAAGCTTTACTATACCACCTTGTCTTGTCACTCTCTAGTAAGGAAATTAAACATTTCCTCATTTTCAACGATATCTTCAATAGATTCTAAGCCTAATTGCTTTAAAATCTTTAACAAGTTCAAATTATCAAATGGGGTCATAATGAGGGAGTCTTCACCAAAGTCATTGACATATTTAGTTGCCTTTTCTACTTCTATATTCGTCTTGGGACCACCAACGCAACCACCTTTACAGCCCATACCCTCTATAAAATTGTAATCTATTGTATCATTAACCGATAAATCATCTAATACTTTTTTACAATCTTGGACACCATCAACTTTCTTTGATTTTAGCTTAATAAGTCTTCGAGGCGCTAGTCTATTAACAACCGTTTTAACTGAAAAGCTAACGCCACCAGTTCTTGCATATACTCTTCCACCGAAGGATGCTTGATCCTTATCATTAGGCGTTAATTCAGCAAGGTCTATTTGTAGGGCATTAAATATTTCTTTGAGCTCTCTAAAGTTTAAAACAAAATCTATATCCCCTTTTAAAGTCGGTTCCTTTGTTTCTGCTTTCTTAGCAACACAAGGTGCAATAAATACTACTTTAACGTCTTTATATAGCTTTTTAAGAAATCTACCCGAAGCAATCATTGGAGATATAGAAGGTGACATATATTTAAAAATATTAGGGTAGTTTTTCTTCGTTAAATTAAACCAGATGGGACAGCAGCAGCTCGTTAAAAAGAAGTCATCCTCGGATTGTACTAAATGATTAAATTCAATTGCTTCTTTTATGGTTAGTATATCTGCAAATAGCGCTACTTCAATCATATCCTTAAAGCCTAGAAGCTTAAAGGCTGTACGTAACTTACCCATAGAAACATTGTCTCCAAATTGGCCAACAATTGCAGGGGCAACAGTAACATATACATCCGTTTTGTCGTCCTTTAACAAATCAATTAAGGGTAAGAACTCAATTTTATCCGCTATAGCCCCAAAGTCACAGCTGGGAATACAGGCGCCACAGCTTAAACATTTATCACCTACAATAACAGGACCCTGGTCTCTTTTATATATGTGGGCCTCATATTTACATTCCTCTATACTTTTACAGTCCGTCTCCTCACAATATTCACAGGCTCCATCTACTCTTGAAACTACTGGAAAGGTAACCTCTTTAAAGTTCTTAATTAAATCTAACTCATCCTTAAATCCATCACTACCACTAGGATCTAGTCCCATAGCTATACGAATATGGTCTTTAATAAAAGGAATATCATTATCTTCAAAATCAAATTCTTCTTTAATGTCCTGGGCTAAATCATTTAAATCATTTACATCTTTAAGCTGCCCACTCCAGTAACGCTTTACAAGCTCACCAAATATGTACATACGTTTTTCTTGAAAATTGCTAAATCTATTTACCAAGTTAGCACCCCTTTTCCTAACTTTAAAATATTAATAATAAATCTATACCCTCTTTTATAGAGAATAAAATTCCTTTTTTATATAATTACTACTCAAAAAATATCTTTTATTAAGTTAATTTCAAATTCTTTCGGGTAAGAAAATATTAACGAAGAAAGGATAATAATTAAAATTTATTACGTCTTACTAAATTAATATAGGAGGAACAGATATATGTTTAAATTTAAAGATGAACAAAGTATAGGTGAAATTGTATCGATAATGCCTAGTGCGGCAGACATATTTAATGAGTTCGATATTGATTATTATTTCAATGGAGATAGGTCCTTGTCTATGACGGTAAAAGAAAAAGACTTAGACGAAAAAGAAGTATTAGAAAAATTAAATGCTATGTATGCCCGAGTAAGTAATACACATCAAGTAGATTATAGATCATTATCCCTTAAAGAATTAACAGATCAGTTAATAGAAAATCATCATAGCTATGTTAAAAGAGTATTACAAGAAATTAACGAGCTTTCTAAGAGGGTAGTGAGGGGTAACGGACCAAGTCATAGTAATTACTTTGAAATTCACAAAACTTTATACGAACTAAAAGTTGAGTTTGACGAACATTTAAAGCACAAGGAGACTGTTTTATATCCACTTATACATAAATTTAGCGAGAACCCCACGGATACACTTTTAGATAAAATTAAAGAAGAAGTAAAAGCTATTAAAGAGAATTATAATCGTCTTCAAAGGATTCATGAGGAACTAACAGATATAACTAGAGATAATTGTATTCCACAAAACGAATTAGATTCTTATTGGTTAATTTTTAGAAGGATTACAGAGTTAAAGGACAACTTATCCTTTCAAGCCCATATAATTAATAATATTATAGTGAAAAAACTTAATATGTTATTTGAACCCGCTTACTAGCATTTTAAAGGGGATGGTGATTTTTTACACTATGGTAAAAAGTCTCCCATCCCCTTTTTAAAAATTAGTTTCTATTTCAAAGATTCAACAATAGCTTTACCGAATGCAGGTAAATCTTTTGGGGTTCTAGAGGTAATGAAATTACCATCTACCATGATCTCTTGATCAACGTATTTAGCACCGGCATTTACAATATCATCTTTAATTGAGAAAAACCCGGTTAATGTACGGCCACTTAAATCACAGCTAGATATCATCATCCACGGACCATGACAGATCGCTGCTATCGTTTTGTTTTTATCATTCATACCTTTTACGAACTGTACCGTCTCAGGACACTGTCTCATCTGATCTGGAGAGTATCCTCCGGGAATTATTACCCCATCGTAATCCTCTACTGATACTTCCTTAGAAGCATAATCACTCACTGCAGTTATACCATGCTTACCTTTATAAGCTACATCCCCTTCTGCGCCTATCAGGTCAACATGAAAACCTTCTTCTTGTAATCGAAAGTAGGGATAGAAAAGTTCATTTTCTTCAAAAGTATCCGCTACTAAAACTGCTACTCTTGTCATAAAAATCCCTCCTATTTAGTAACTTATCTTACCCTATTACATTAAATACCACATTTGAGCCTAACTAAACACACTATATCCTTTTAGTTTTCCGTTAAATTAACAACATCCCTATAAAGTTCTACCGTTATCCAAAGTCCAAAAATCAAGAGGAATCCGGAAAACAAAATATGCTCATGCCCGATGGACCTAATTCCCCAAAAAATAAATGCTGTACTGAAAAATAATTTTATAAATACCATAAAATCTAAGCCACTATAGCTCATTGATTGCTTATAGGCCTTCCATAGGGGTTTTTTATCACTTTTCTTCTCTTTGAATGCTGTCCATTCTTTTTGAAAATCGGAATACAGAAAAGTGCTTGATACTATGGGAATCCATATAAAGCTCTCAATTTGATAATAGTGATAAAACAACAATACAACAAAATGACTAACAACAAGCCAGGCAATACGAGTCGATAAATAGGGATCTTCTTTACCATCTATCCTAGAAACAAAAATTTGCATTATACGCTTTACAAGGCTGATTAAACAAAGGTAAAGCATCAAGGCTGGAATATGTAAGATACCTACCAACACAGTCGTTACACCTATAAAACCGTAAAAAAGTAGTGCTGGTAAAAAAACCAGTGCAACAACTAAATAAATGAATTTTTTATTTTTCAATTTAAATTACTCCTCTGTCTTTGAACGATAGCTCCATACACTCTTCTAGGTTATTTATTTTTGTTTCTTTCCGCCCAACTTCTTTTATATATTAAACACAATTTATCTATCCATTTTTTACAAGTATTGCTTCTACTTTATCAAATTTTTAAAATGATATCAATGCATTTAAAGTAGTTACTCATTGTATAACCAGATTATCTTAAATAAAAAATTTGCCACCCCAGTATATTAATAAAACTAGATGGCAAATAAATTATAAGAATATTAAACTTGTAAGTCATTATTAATCTTAGATAGCTTTATAGTAAATATACTAACTTTATTGTGATATTACTACATTGATTGGTTCGCCGTTCAAAAACATTTTTAGGTTATCAACTGCAATATCCATTAGTCTTGATCTTGCTTCAAAAGTAGCCCAGGCTATATGGGGTGTAATTATACAATTTTTAGCTTTTAATAAAGGATTGTCTGGTTTTGGGGGTTCAACTGCCAGTACATCCAAGCCTGCACCTGCAATTAAATTGTTGTTTAACGCATTTGCCAAATCCTCTTCTATAATAAGTTGCCCTCTAGATGTATTAATAAGAAACGCAGAACCCTTCATTTTTTTAAGATTTTCATAATTTATTATACCTTCAGTTTCAGGTTTTAAAGGACAGTGTAAGCTCACAATGTCTGAATCTTTAAATAGGGTATCAAACTCAACCCACTTAAAATTTTTCCTATGTGACTGATCGCTTTTATTTGTATTATATGCTATTATGTTCATTCCAAAGGCTGTAGCAATATCTGCTACAGCTTGCCCTATTCGTCCAAACCCTATTATGCCTAATGTCTTACCTTGTAACTCAATTAATGGTTGTTTCCAAAAACAAAAATCTTTAGCTTCATTCCACTCTCCCCTTAAGACCGCCTCACTATGATCCTTTACCCGCTGTGTTAATTCTAATATTAATGCAAAAGTCATCTGTGCTACAGATCCAGTACCATATGTAGGTATATTGGTTACAGTTATATTCCGCTCTCTTGCGGCTTTAATGTCTACAACATTATATCCCGTTGCCGTTACACCAATATATTTTAGCTTATCTAGTTGTGACAATTCTTTTTCTCCTAAAGCAGTTTTATTTGTTAAAATAATATCCGCATCTTTAGCTCTTTTGACTGTCTCTCTTGAGGGCGTGCGATCATATATTTCAACTTCTCCTAGCTCTTTAATTTTATCCCAACTTAAATCCCCAGGGTTTAGAGTATATCCATCTAACACTACGATCTTCATATTAAAACCTCCATTTTTAGTATTTAAAATCTTAAAGTGTATTCTGTTTATACCCAAATATTATTATCCTATTTAAGCTAAGCTTTTAATAAGTACACTTATAAAGTTAACTTTATACTAGGAATACAGAGAAATCATTATTTTTTACTTTTTGAAAAATAAGTAATTAAAATAAAATAAATGGTTATTATTTATTAATCAAAGGGCGGTTCTGTAAATATATGTCTAAATGTGAATTTGAACCTTTAGTAATAAGATCTGTAATTATTCTAGCCAGAACCATACTGTAAACCATCCCATTATCACCATAAGCCATTAGGAAATACCAGTTGGGAAATTGTCCATAGGATCCTATCATAGGCAATCCATCATGGGTGCCACCATAAATAGCTGACAGATAGAACTCAGGAGAAACTTTAATATTAGGAAAAAGTTTATTAAATTCTCCGATTAACAAATCTTTTTTGCGGGTTAACTTACTATCCCGTTCTTCAGGAATTGTTGTTGTTTCATCTAGACCACCAATGATAATACGATTATCCGCTGTAGTGCGCATATAAATATATGGTCGAGCTGTTTCCCAAATTAAAGTCTGTTTATGCCAGTCAGACAGATCCTCCACTTGATTGGTCACTACGGCATAGGAACTTTCAAATACTACATTCTTATCTTGCTTAAATTCTTTACATTCGTAGCCCGCAGCTACAATTACATAACGTGTTTTGATAGTACCACCATTTTTAGTATGTAACAAAGTATGGTCTTTTTCTACCTTCTTCCCAATTATATGGGTATCTTCAAATACCCGTATTCCCTTTTTATAAGCTTTGTGTATAAGCTCTAAGGTAAATTTATAAGGGTTTACTACAGCATCATTCTTTGTGTAGATAGCTGCTGCTTTCTCAAAGGGATAGACTTGTTTAATATCATTTTCTGACATTAATTCAACATCAAACCCATGTTTCTTTAAATACTTGTATTCCTTTTCAATCTTTATTACATCCTCTTTATAGCTGGCATAGTAGAGGCTATCTCGGCGAACAAAGTCAACGCTTTTATCTAAGTATCTACATACTTCTTCTATTTCGTTTATACCTGCTAAACATAACTTTAAATGTGTAGCAGCGATTTCTTCCCCAAAACTATTAATTAGTTCATAAAACATTTTATCACCAGAATACTGTATAAGTGCAGTATTTGAAGATGTACTTCCTTGGCCTATTTTCCCTTTATCTACTAACACTACATTTAACCCTTTTTCCCATAAATAGTAGGCAGTTTGCGCGCCTGAAGTGCCTCCACCGATAATCAAAACATCACATTCAATATCATATTCAAGTGGTTCATAGGAAGGAGGGTTTGTTATGGTTTTATTCCAATAAAGCTTTCCTGATTGTAAATTCATTACTATATTAACCTCCTCATTTATGCAAACATATAAGCACTTTATATTATTAACAATATAATAAGATTGAATTATACCTTAGGCCATTAGTAGTATTTAAAAAGACACTACTTTCGTTTTTGTAAAATTATTTATGTGTTCATATTGAATATTAATTTAGGTTTCTATATGGTGTAATTTTACATGCATCATAAATTTCTTTAGTTTTTTTCATTTATTACGCTATATTTTATTGTTCCATTATTCTATCAATATATTAAATAAAACCCAATACATAATTATGAAGGCATTTGTAATGATATTATGTTAAAATAACATATGTAACATTTGCATTTTATTTATAGGGAGGAAGATATTATGGACAAGAGTATTTATATTATTGGAATTATATTGATAGTTGGTGTTGCATTATTAGTGGCTTACTATCATTATAGAAAGAAAAACTTAGATCAGTTTTTTAGTCAGGTTTATCTGCAAGCTAAACAAGTACCAAAGCAAAAGAAAAATAGCTTTCTATTACTACTATTTAAAGAATCTATTTTAGCATCTAAAAATAAAAAAAATGCTTCATCGCTTGCTACTAAATTTCAAAATCCTAAGTTCTTAGAAACTCAGCTAATTCAAATGTCAAGAGTGCTTAAAGATAGCTCTAATGTTAAGGATAAAACAATGAAGAAGGCACTAAATCTTTTAAAAAGTTATCACCAATGGGAAAAGATACAAAAAACGAAAAAGTAATTGTAGTTAAACCTACTAGTAAAGTAGTTGAAACATATTACTATATTGGTAAATAATAGTATAGGGTTAAAGTAACTTTAGACTATGGTGTAATAGCTAATAAGAAATACTAGAATAAAATCCACTATTTAAAGTGGATTTTTTGTTAAATAAAATAATTTTTAATGATTAGCGTATAGTATATAGTGTGTTTGCTTAGGAGTTGATTTTATGAATGCAAAAAATACATATAAAAAACGTATATTCAAGTATGAGAAATTGTGTGATACATTAAAAAAGCGATTACATGCAACGGGAAATTGGAGACTCTTAACCGCTATATCAGGCATTATTATTGCTGCTATAGCTGACTGGATGGCGTTATACTATTTACTTTGGAGCGTTCTTGTTATTTTCACCTCTATCTTTATATACCTAGTTGTCGTCTATAGGAAAATTAAAAAGTTACTGGTTTACGGAGAACAAATACTTAATATAAATCGTAACGCTTTTAAAAGATTAGAAGGTACTTGGTTAGACTTTACAGACACAGGGGAAGCATTTAAAAATGAAAATCATGCGTTTTCCCATGATTTAGATCTTTTTGGTCGAGGCTCATTATTTCAGTGGATTAACACTGCTAGAACTTATTTAGGTAGGAAAAAACTTAAAACATTTTTGACATCCCCCTGTTATGACCATAATACCTTAAAGGATAGACAAGAGGCATTAAATGAGCTTGGCAAAATGAGATGGTGGAGACAAAAGTATGAAGCTGAAGCGATACAAATAGTTGAACAAACAAGTAATGACAATGATTTATTAAAATGGTTAAAAAATAATAATCACAATGATTTATATACTAGAAGTGATATCATTTATGTTTTTAAGCTATTACCAGGGCTTACAATAATATCTTTCTTACTTAGCTATGGGTTTAATCATATTCCTAGGCTTATCCCTGTTCTTCTGATTTTTATACAAATTTCTTTACTTTTAATAGGCGTTAAAAAACGAAATGAAGCTCTAAAAACAGTTTATACTTCCCAAAGAAGTATTAGGACATATGGAAAGATGCTTAAGCATTTTGAAAAAACGAGCTTTAATTCTAAATATATTAAAAACTTAAAAGATAAGATTATGGATAATCAAGGCCTTACGGCTTATGACCAGTTAAAAGCCTTAGAAAAAATTGCTGATAAAATATCTAATAGAAGCAATTTTGTGTTTATCCCAATTAATATTATTTTCTTATGGGACTATCAATGTATGATTGCTCTGGAAAAGTGGAAACTTAGTTCAGGTCATTTAGTTGAAGAATGGCTAAGTACATTAGGTGAGCTCGAAGCTTTATCTAGCCTAGCTATTATTAGCTATGACTATCCAAACTGGGCAGTACCCGAATTTACTTTAGAAAAATCTGTATTTATTGCCCAAGATATAGGACACCCACTATTAACAAACAAGCAAGTTTATAATGATTTAACAATTAAAGAACCTCAAACTATATTGTTAATTACCGGTTCAAATATGTCTGGTAAAAGCACTTTATTGAGAACTGCAGGGATAAATCTTGTTCTTGCATATGCTGGGGCCCCTGTTTGCGCTAAGAAATTTAAATGTTCCTTCATGAGAATTTTTACCTGTATGAGAGTTAGTGATAACTTAGAAAAAAGTATCTCCTCTTTTTACGCTGAGCTACTTAGAATCAAGGAAATCATCCAGGCTACAAAACATGATCAACAAGTGTTTTTCCTACTTGATGAAATATTTAAAGGAACTAATTCTCACGATAGGCATATTGGAGCCAAGAAATTAATCACGAAGCTTTATAAGGAAAATGCAATGGGATTCGTTTCAACCCATGACCTAGAGCTAGGTGAGCTTGAGGAAGAGACTAACGGAAGCGTGGTTAATTATAATTTTCAGGAGCATTATAAAAATAATAAAATATACTTCGACTATAAGCTTAGAAAAGGAATATCTACAACAAGAAATGCACTTTATCTAATGAAAATGATAGGAATTGAAGATTAATTGTTTGAACTCCATCATTAGCACTTTCTTGATAAAATAACTAATCCACTCTTTTGAGTGGATTTTAGTTTTATATATTTATGTGGTAAACAATATAATTTAACAATGCGCTATTGCACAGGGGGCGACACTTGATTTTTACACCATCACAACAATACAACCAAAAGGGTGTGTGGTCAAGACCCATTTTGCTTCATAGCTTTATTTAGGTGGCATCCTTTATATTTTCTGGAATATCTTCTATTTTAAAGTCACTTTCAGAATATGCTAAAAATTTGATTTCTTTCTTTTCAAAATCAATCAAATATATATTTCTTGGCTCATATTGATAATCTTCAATCCATAAACTACTGAAAATAGCTGTTTTCCATCTACAGAAAAGCTCCAATTTGTATCTTTGAAACCAGCGTCCGATTTTGTGATATGGCGATCGTAGTGACTTGATGAAGCATTTTTTTCATTAGCGTAACCCACGCTATTCATAAATTTCATTTTGGATTGTTCATCCTAAATATTCCATACAAATACTTTTAAACTCCTTTTTTCACTTAATTATAATATGCAAAATAGTACACTCCTTTTAAAACAAAATCCCTCAAACTTAAGTCTGAGGGAACATGTATTACTCTTTAAATTTTCATTTGTTGTAACAGTAATAACTGCTTCTCCTTCTGATACCCCTGTTACTAGGATTGCAGTAAGCTGCTATATTTCCCCTGATTTTACAAGGGAGGATAATGATAAATAAATTAATCAAAATAAAAATTCACTTGAATTTCTGCATTTTGGTTTTGCCTTTCCATAATCTCAAATTTCTGCGTAATATCTTTCAGCTCTTCGCTATCTACAGGTAGTTCATTCCATTCTTTAATATGCTCACCTATTCTATCCACACCTTCCTTCACACGAAAAGCATGTGAGCTATCTGCATATGCATTGTCATCATTATAAGGTATATTTTCCAATTCAAACTCAAATATTTCGTTCAGTTCACCAGTTCTTTCAATTCTAATGGTTAAAGCCTCCACCGTTCTTTGATCTTCAGAAACCCTCCCTGTTAAGAAGATTTCTTCTTGTAGATCATATCTGCCAAAATCGTACTGTACTTCCCTGTTAGCGACGGATTCCCCTTCAAAATTCAGCTCATCCCAAATTATGTCTATAAAGGTTCCCAATTGAAATATAGGGATCTCTTCATCATCTGACTCATACCTTAATATGAAATCAAACAGAACCTCGTGTGCATCGATGACTTCAGAACTAGAACTTCCTTTGTCTTGTGAATCAATGTTATTACTGATTTGATTACTCTGACCATCACCATTGTCACATGCACCAAGTAATCCTAAAACCAGAAAAAGCGAAAATATTACAAGTATTTTTTTCATTTTACTCCCCTCCCATTGTTTGCTTCAGTGTTACTATTTGATGACTATTCACTTCTATCATATGCATCATTTAGATCATCCAAGGTTTCTTTCATAGTTTGTTGGGCTACTGAGTCCCCAGTTTTACCATATACTTCTGATTTGGCCGTTTCGAATATTCCATAATCCCCTTTACTTTTCACCAAGTTTTCTAGATAATCTCCAATAACATCGTCAGCTGCATTCCATACTGTTTGATTTGCTGCTTCATATAAGGATTTACCTTCATAAGCCCACTCTGTAATAAACTTACGTATAGCTACTATTACTTTAACTGCCAGCCAACCAGGAACTACAACTCTCCAACCAGTTCCTGTTATTACTACTTCACGTTCTTTAAGTTGATCGCAAAATTCTTTCCAGCCTGCTTCTGCTCCTCCTATGGTAACGCTTGCCGGACTAATACTGTTATATATATTATTAATGTGTCGCTCTAGCCAGCTAATAGGATCTAGTCCTTCATAAATATATACTTTGATACAGTCCACCATCATATTACGAACTAAAGGAGCTATCACACCTCCTGCTGGCCCTAGTTTAACTTTTACTACTGAATTAAAACAATGATCGCCTGCCCACTCTGCCCATTCTAATACGTTAACTATCCTATCTGCCCATATTTCTACGTCTTTATATCCTTCAGCACCTTCAGCAAGGACTAATAACTGAGCAATATTCCAAATTTTACGCCTTAGTTCGTACATTCCTTCTGAGCCGAGCACCTGGGATTGACGGTCTAAGATATCTTGAAACTTTGGTCTATGGGCTTCAGGAACATAATTATCTATGACATACTGACAGCGTTGAATTTCTTTTTCCCTATCAAAAGGTACCATATCAGTTGTTTCTACTTTGAATACTATCTCTTTTGAAAAATCTTTTTCCTCCTGCCCTTTGATGCTTAGTTTAACTGCTACATTAAGGTTAATACCTCCTCCAGGTATTTCTTCTTTGATATAGAAACTATACTCAGTGAAACTTTGACTTGATGACTTAGTTTCATGTGCTAGTTCGCCCACCTCCATAGCATTTTTAGTCTGTTCATCAGTAGGCTGAATTTCTATATTTAGATTTTCAGATGTAAGTAGTTGAGGTTGATTGACTGCTCTATTATTTTGTTCATCCCATACTACTGCCTGAAGTCTTACAGATAATTTTTCCTGCTCTCCATCTGCTTTTAAGGTATATGTGCTATCCTGGTTTCGACCAATTTCAGGGTTTATATGATATAGACCTTCTTGCCAAACTATAGCTTTAATCAAATGGATTGCTTCACCCTTCTCGGAAGTAGCCTTTACTAATATTTCAGCCATTTCATAAGGGTGATTTTCATTCATTTCTTTTGCTGCTTCGGTAATAGTTAGAACTGCACTATTGTTTTCTACTTTTTCTATTTCAAATTCTACTAATCCATCATCTCTTTCAAAGCGGAGTTCTGCATCAAAATCCCATTCGGGTTCTACAAGATAGAAAGTAACGTTATTTTGGAAAATGCCACCTTCTCCTACAAAACGGAAACTAATCACAGCATTATCTGTAATTTCTTGCAAAAATACTTGTATAGTTTCTGTATCTCCCGTTTGTTTTAAAAAGCCCACACTGTCTTTAATAACATCAAGCTGTAATTCCTCATCTACAGTAGTTACCGCTTTTACCGAGATTCCCATATAATCTCCACTCATCTCAAGAGCTCCCATTTCCAACTGACTACTTTCAGAGAAAATGTTTATGTTGGCTGTCAAATCCGGTCTTGCTATTTCTTCACCATCTATCGTGACTTCAACCATCCGAGCATAAACATAATAGGTTTCTCCATCACTAGTTATTTGATTACCAAAATCCTTATAAAGCACCATTTTGTAGGAACTATCTGATTCCTCTTCTTCTTTTCTTCGACTCCTGTTGGCTACAATTTCAGTTGCACCTGCACCACTCGCTGCTGATGCTGCACCCGCAGCAGCTGCGGCTACACCTACTAGCCCTATAACTATAATATTGGAAACATCTACTGAGGTATCCCCAGGTGTATCCCTTGCTTCAGTGTCAATGAATATTGAAGTTAGACCAGAGCCACTATCAGTACCGAATTCAAATGTATAATTGTCGCTTAAATATCTAGGAGGATTTCCAAATCTTGATCCTTCTTGATATGTAGGAGGCGTTGTTCTTACATCCATAATAGTGTTTATTTCCATTTCTACCCGTTCATCACGAAATACATCTATATCATCAAACCCCATAGTAAATTCATTTGGATCTATAATCATAGGGCCAGAAAAACTAAATTGTTGTGTGTCTACCCTGTACAATTCATTGTTTTGTTCATAGGCGTTTCTTATAGTTTCGAAATAAAACTCAGTCTGACCAACAAAACGATATATAGGCTCAGGTGAAGGATCCCCTTGCCAGTAATCATTGTAATCTATAAATCTACCAGTAATTAATATGTTTCCACTGTATGTGATATTTTCTTCTGTTTGCTGGCAAACAAACTCACCAGAAACGCTATTGGAATAGGCAACTTCTTCTTCAAGAGGTGCAGAAAGAATACCATCACTTAAAAGCAAACCCAGATAATGATTGGTTGATGCATTAGCATTTTCCTGATAATCAAAATTAATTGTGAAGTTATCAGCAGCAGCTACTGGTGCTGTTAGTAGACCTAAACAAAAGACAATAACAATACCAACGGTCAACAATTTTTTCAAGACGAGATCACCTCCACTCTTTTTCCATATACAAACTTAATAACTAGTGCTACTATAAGCAAAGTAATACCCGCTAAATAACCTATTCTTCCTCCTGAAATATATGAAAGTGGTACAGCAAGGGCAAATCCAGAAGATAAACCAGCAATAATATAGTTCACACGTGTAACTGTAGGAATGTCCTTAGAAATTTGATATATGATAGATTTAATAAATCCTCTTAAAAATCCTGCCCGGTTACTTAATGCTCTTAATGATAAAATCAAGCCACTAATGGCTGCCATGTTGGTCATAGGAGTAATATCTCCTGCCATAAAATTATATGCAATTAAAGATATTCCACTACCTAATAGTAATGAATCTAATGACTTATGTTTACGAACTTTCAAAGTTCCTAATAGAACCTTAGCACCACGAATGCTTGATATGATTTTTTTATTGCCAAATATATTTATAGTAGTTGTAAATAATAAATAAGTAAGTAGCCCCTTACCTACAACTCCCCCAATTAAGCCAGCTACACCACCACTAGTACCTCCTTGAGCAAAAGTAAGAAGGTTTAATACCTTTATAAATTGGTTATCTACTACAAATGAGTTTAATAACATTAATAAAAGCCATACTGATGAAATAAATATTATTAATATCAGTGCCTTAAAATTACTAAAAAGCAACTTAAATCCTTGGAAAAACCCGGTAATAGAGTCTAATAAAAATTGTAAAGGTGATAAGTTTCCGCTAAGCAAACCACCTAAACTCGGTAATAAATGTAGCGTCATCTCACCTTTAGATGTGTCAGCAACCATCTCTGATATTTTAATCTTTTTTTCTGCATTTTCATTTGCAATTTGATCCTGATTGAGTTTTGTTTTGTCAAGTTTCAATATAAACTCCTCCTTTATTATGCATAATATAGACTATGGGTGATCATTCAATTATGGTGTTTTGAAGGATATTAATTCTTTATTATTATATTCAAAGGGTTTAGTGCCTAGTTCACTAGAACCAGTTAATTCAAGTCATTGCTTTCAAAAATCCAATTAATAGTTGTAGCCGACATAAGATCTGCCCTATCCTGATCTGTAACAATATCTCCTTCTTCTTCTCTAGTATAGAATACCTCAACCGTTACCCTTCCACTGGTGGTTATACTGAAATTTTACTAACATTTATCGACCAAGACTCTCCTTGCCATGGGTCTCCATACCCCCATGAGTTGAACCGCTGTAACTATACTCACCTTTTAAAAGTGGAGAAATTCATGTTTTCAACTATGAAACTCAGTAATCCTCCTTTCCCTTTTTTGTTTTGATTAAATGCCGGTAGCAGCTTTTATCATATCGGTATCCATATTACTTAAAAATACCTAATATTTTTCTATTTGTCTATCACCCTATTGGGTGATATTGTAGTGTGCAAGCTTTCGAGCCTCTGTAGTAAATACTTCCACATCTCAAAACTGTGCGCTGCGATTCAAGCCAGATGGTACTAAATTTAATCCAACTTTGTCGTCAAGGTCATTATTCACCGCTCTAAAATTTCACCCTTTCGGGTGATATACAGCAAAGCCTTTTATATATATTTTAAGAGTGGGTGCTCTAAAAATATTAAGGAAGCAAATGGAGGTGAAATAATGGAATATATTCTTGGCATATTAGTAATGGTTGGATTTGTTTTATTAATAATATTTAAGGGAAAATTTACACATAGAAATAACAAATACGACTATAACAATCATGATGATGAAGTAAATATCGTAGATGTAACTTCTGATGATGATTAGAAACAAACAGTAAACAGTGGAAAAATCAATCACCAATGAATCAACAAAACACTTTTTTAAGGCTGCCTAAGTCAAACATACTGAACCACAAAGCACATAGCATTTAAATCAACTTCAGTTCAACCTATTTTACAAGAAGGAGAGCTGTTTCACATCACTTAAAGGGGTGATTAAAAACAAAAAGGCCCTCACCTTTTAGGGTGAGGAACCTTTTAATCTGCTATTTATAAAGGTTTTTAAGATTTTTAATGCGAAAAGCGTATATCCAGAAGCAGATGCATCAGCTCTGCCCTACTTTGGACTTCGGCTTTGGAGTAAATATTTTTCACATGAGTTTTTACGGTATTTTCGCTCACATGCAGTTCCCCGGCAATCATTCGATAGGTCTTGCCCTTGATGATTAAAGCAGCTATTTCAACTTCGCGCTCAGTGAGTTTTTCTTTTATATTAAACTCACCAATCAACCGATCCTGTTCCTGAGTCGGTATTTCGGTAATAGCGGTCAAATAAACATGGTTTTTAAGCAAAGTGATCAGCCGCTTATGTAAGGGCGGAAGTAAGACAAGGGTAATACACACCACACCCAAGGCCAGCATGCTGGAATTCTGGTTTTGTTGGCCTGCAGGGCTGATCATGATTCCGATAAGACCGCCCAACAGAACTCCCAGGATATTAGCGGAGAGACCGATTCCCATGATTTTTGCAGGATTTTCATGAAGTTCTAGCATTTCTCCCAAAATACTCCACCAAAACAAGTCATACACACCGCAAGCTCCCAGGATCAGGGTATTGACTATAAGATAATCCACCCATGAACGACCAAGCAGAAAAAAGGCGATAAAGGAAAAGCCAATCATAGCAATAGCAACATAGAGGATATAAGCCCGATTTGTTTTACGGGGTAGATTCCGCATAATAAAGATGGCAACAATATAGGGTAGAGCCCAATACCAGCTTGATAGCCATTCCAGATGGGCGAAAGCGGGACCCTGCACCTGATACATCAGACCAGAATTGATGGTAATGACCACAATAAACAGACATAGAAAAACGAGAGGTCCGGCTTTCCCAGCATGAATCTCCTCCTGACCAGCAGAAGGAGGGTTTTCCGATTCCTCGTCTTTGGGGAGCCTAAGGGCAAATAAAAACGCAATACCTAATATTAGCATGGAAAAACCAAGCCCAGCGTGTGGGGAAATATGAATTGCAACCATATTGATCAAAATCATCAGGAGGTTCGAGCAGATGAGTCCATCCGCTATTGTCTTGATCCGTTCGTCTTTCGGCGTGTAATGTTTGAAATAAAAACCCCAGGCAGCCACACAGCAGCCAACCAAAAACGACGCCGTGAGCAAGGCCATCATCCACAAAATGAAGGGCGGGCGGAAAAATATGCTGGAGGCCACAATACAAAATACAATTGAAAAAAGTATGAGTCGTTTGGCCCTTCTCAAGTTTTTAACAAAGAAGCTGCAGGTAAGCAGCCCGGCAAAATGAGCTATCATCGTGCCAAAAACAAAGGAATCAGCAGAAATATTATAATTGTCGGTAAGGGCATACAATATCCTGCCTTCGAAGGGAAAGGCCAACAGCCAGGAGAAAAACAGAGAAAAAACGACAACGGATAACCTACGGTTGCTCATTGTCTTCAGTGTGTACTTATCGAGTTTGCTTTTCATTACTTCTTGCCCCACTCTCAAATATTATTCTAGTGACCAATATTTTCACCCCGTCTATCCAACTGCTGATGTCATATTTGCCACCTATTTCTTTTACGATTAAATAATTCATGTTATAATCTCCCGCTAAATGTTTTTTATCATATCATAAAACTATATGTATTTCAATGTCTCAAAATACGTCTTAAACTTCCTAATAATTAGGAATAATTTTTAAAATAAGAA
The DNA here is from genome assembly GCF_031432315.1 of Serpentinicella sp. ANB-PHB4. Classification (NCBI taxonomy): domain Bacteria; kingdom Bacillati; phylum Bacillota; class Clostridia; order Peptostreptococcales; family Natronincolaceae; genus Serpentinicella; species Serpentinicella sp. ANB-PHB4. The sequence continues at coordinate 5,474 of NZ_JAVKGO010000002.1, read as the reverse complement.
TGGACATTGGAAAATTCGAATAGAAGTATCCACTAAATAGAGCATTTGAAATTGGAAACTCGTTTTAAAATTTATTTGAATATGCCTAGATGAAAGCGACACATAAATATAGTAATTTTTATCTATAGTATATAATTCACCTATCAACATATCAGCCAAGTTTCTACTTATACCTGATATTGCTATAATCTATCTATTCGTCAATCCCATTGACTTTAATCTTTTTATCAACAATATTTTTTTCTCTATTGAGATGTCTTCTATGTTGTTAATTCCTAATGTTTTCTTCTCATTTTCTACAATACTTACTGCTTCCTTATCTGTTCTTGTAATGTTATCTATTGTTAGATCTGTTGGAGTAAAGTCTTTCTTCCTAAATTCTTTACTAAAGGTTCTTTTTCTTTTGTTTTGTTTTAATGATATACACTAAGTAAAAGCTCCGTATCAGTTAATGTTTTTTTCTTTATATATTCCTTATAACTGTTCCATTTGTAATCTGTTCCCGTTTCAACTATTTGTGCTTTTACTGGGTTGTTTAATATGTGCTTAGCTACTTAAATTGGATACGCCTCTGTCTCTACACATTCACTTTTTAAATCGATCTTGAAATACGTACCCTATTCTATTGTGTCTTTGATTGAACCAATCGCCATAAGTCCCACTTGCTTTTTTCATAATTGTACTAATTGTAACTTCATTTTCTTTTATTAACAAATGTGCATAGTTATCCATTAAGCAGTAAGCATATAGATCAAATTTTTTCCTCTTTCGCTTTTCTTAAAATTTCTATGAATTTGTTCTTGTCTACTTCATCATTGTATATACTTGAACGATTAATTCCTCTAATCATAATATAATATACTCCTGTTGAACTTATCTTTCTAGCTGCTTTAGATATCCTTACACCTCCCTTTCCTTCTTTCAATTATACAATTTCATAAGTTAGTTACCATATTTTAATACAAAAGTCACCATCCCCTTTTGTTTTTGGATAACAAGAAGCCAGGGTTATTAAATATTAATAACCCTGGCTTTATTACTTGTATCTATAGTTATCTAATTATTTATAAACATTTGAGTCCAATATGGCCCTCTTGCACCAGATGCGTAACCAACTCCGATTTCAGTGAAGTTAGGGTTTAGTATATTTTTTCTATGCCCAGGTGAATTCATCCAACCATTCATTACAGCTTGTGCACTTCTCTGTCCTCTTGCAATGTTCTCTCCAGCAGCAGTATATCTTATTCCAAAGTTTTTCATCATATTAAACGGTGACCCATAAGTTGGCGAAGTGTGTGAGAAATATCCTCTATCCCTCATATCATTTGACTTGTACCTAGCCACCCTTGATAGTTCCCAATTTTCCTTCATTGGATTCAATCCATGTTTAGATCTTTCAATATTTACTAATCTTACTACCTCAAGTTCAAACGCTCTACCTGAAGCTTGACTAGGTATTGTTATTGTCATACCTGGATAGATAAGATCAGGGTTTTCTAACTGAGTATTTATATCGACTAATTCTGATACACCAACTTGATATTTTACAGCAATTCTCCAAAGAGTGTCTCCTGACACAACTGTATGGCTTTGAGTATTGGCTTCACTGCTTAATGGTAACGCTCCTAATGAAAGGAATAATACAAGAATTAAAATAACTGATATTTTTTTCATATTCATTCCTCCTCCTATATAAGTATACATTGTTTAGAAGGAGGCGTAACCCCTCAATTATTGTTAGTTTTCCAGTAAATATCCAGTTTTGTTAATCATATTTTTTAATAAATATCTACATACGCTCTAATTTTTAATACATTATTATAAACATGGACAACTTCATTAATATTTTAACTTGGTGCTACAAAACAAAAGGCTATACGATTGATAACCCTTATCATAATATGGTGTATCCCTGTTGAACTCACTTTTCTAGTTGCTCTTGTCATTGTCCTCTCCCCTTTTCTACTATCTGTTATTAGACTATAGCATCACCAATAAGCAATTACCATATTCTAGTGTGAAAAAGTCACCGTCCCCTATTCTTTTTTTGACCTGCCTCTTTGATAATAGTTTGGGATTGATCTTGATAACTAACTTAATCCAGTATATTAAATCTCATAATTTTTACAATACACTAAACATGAAAGACTTAAGCTATTTTGTGTTTTTGCTCTTTGAATTATATTTGGGCTTCGAAAGGGGACTGAGTGGTCAAGACCCATTTTAGGTTACACCTTGGGTACGGTTAAATAATGTAATTTTTCCTGGCACTATATTTTTTGAAGGTCTCGAAAAAGACCAGATTTAACTTTGAGATCCTAACTGTCCCTACTATAACATTGTTGACTTTGAGGATTACTGTTCCTTAAAAATCCAATTTAGGTGCTTATCGTCTATTAATTGCATATTCTTGAATAATTTCATCTTTTTCTATATCTATTAATACGAATTTATAATACCCTAGATTTAGACCATCATCATCTGTTGGTAGTAGCGTACCTATTGTTTTATCATCTATACCTACAAAGTGCGGTTCAGCATTAAAATATGCCCCTCGCAAAGTGTTAAGTTCATAACTTGACGAAGCGTTATCTAAGGTGTGGACAAAATAGGTAGACTCTTCAGAGTTATACACTATTTTAAATTTCAACACATCATGGTTATCGTTGTTTTTATGGAATATATTTTCAGTATTAAATTTGGATCTCACTTCTTCAGGAACATCTTCTATCTTGAAATTATTTTCCTCATTAGCTAAGAATGTATTTGTTTTATTCTCGAAATTTAAAAAGTTGATATTTGTTAGCCCTTTTTGATCTTGATTTGATATGCCTATAATTGCATATTCACCGTCTAGGGTAAACCTCAAATTTGTATCATGAATTCCACCAAAAGATTCATGTAACTTTATCGCTCTATCAATTTTATTATCCTTGATATTATACCTTAATAAATGGCTACCATGCCCTGCATATATGTAATTTGATTGGTCTTGAAAGTAAGTAATCCAACCTTGAGACCCCCATATAACAGTCTTTAATTCTTCCCTAGCACTTTGTATATTTACAAAATCAAGGTTACTAACTTCGTTTGTATTATTGACCTTTCCACTACATCCCTGCAATACCAAAGAAAAAAGAAGTATGAATAAAATACAAACATTAATTACTCGTCTCTTCATTTTATCCCCTCCACCATCAAATCTAAAAATAAGGAACAAGATATAAATCTCACCGAATATATTTTGGGGCATTACTTCAATCAGTTGGCTGATTATTAATTATTTTCTTTCCATGTTTGATGAAATTTTATAGAACCTTTTCTCATTTTCGTACCAAGCAACAATACCAGATATTCCACTAAGAACAAAGAGGAAAAACACCAAACCCATAATTGTATTTTTAGATAACTCCGATATGATAAAACTAGGTGTACGGCCATTTACTACATATTGGTTTCCAAATACGATCACTAGAATTAAAAAACTAGTTCGTTAGCCATTACTGAAAATATTAAATAATCGTCCTTTTTTTCTCCTTTTTTGCCATTTATAATAAAATCTCTTTTCCAGTAAATCACTTCTCATAATTCGAAAAATCGCAAGTGGAATAATAACAAGGGCAACTACTATATAATACAAACTCATATAATATACATGGTTGTAGAGAGGTATGGTTAATAGCATTACCAGTAATAAAATTATGACAATATTTTTTCCCTTTTTTAGCTCATTTAGAATCAATTAATATCCACCTTCCTTTTTTTAATGTGTATAAATATCTACCAGCAACTATACTTTATTTTAGTTACTGTACATTTTCATCTGTGACGATACATAACAAAATGCACCGCTATTCATACTAGCAACTTATTAAGTAATGATTATTGATAAGGTTACGATTAAATTCTTTGATATAGATTTTTCAATTTTACAAACACTTTTGTACCTCCCATAGTGCTGATTTTAATCATCTTTATATGCTTATATAACAAAAAATGAGGCGTATTCATACACCTTCTATCTTACTTTTAATTATATCAATTGTTATAATATATTACCATATTTTAGTGTATAAATCCGTGTCCTCTTTTATTTTCTTCTATATTTTATTTACTGCTGAAATTCTTTAAATTAAAAGGTGTGTATTTATTATAAAACTTCATACAATATTAGAAATAATTAAGGCGGTGATATCACTTGCTTTTAAATACTGTTTTGGGATTTATAATCCCTTGGATATTTGGTGTGTGGTTAATTCTTAAGTATAAAAAGCTAGTTTTTATCATATATCCTTTTTCAAGTGTTGTATCTCATACCTTTAATTCTTTTGGTTTTCATGCAGGTTATTGGAAAGTTACTCCTATAGATTATGGGGTTTTTTCAGCTTTACCATTTGATTTAGGTCTTTTTCCGTTATTAGGGTATTATTTAATCTATGTCATTTCAAAACAAACCGGAAGCGATATATTCTTATATTTATCTTTAGCCTTGGCACTACTATTCTTGAGTTTACTGGAGTAATAAGTAATAGGACAAAATGGGACGGTGACTTTTTACTCCATTATATACCAATAACTTTATTTCTACTTATACCTGTTATTGCTATAATCTGTCTATTTATCAATCCCTTTGCCTTTAATCTTTTTATTAGTAATACTCTTTTTTCTGTCGAAATGTTTTCTATATTATTTATTTCAAATGTTTGCTTTTCATTATCTACAATGCTTTCTGCTTCCCTATCTGTTCTTCTAATGTTATCTATTGTTAGATTAATTGCAACTAAGTCTTCTTTCATAAATTCTTGACTGAAAACCTCTTTTGCTTTTCTTTTGTGCGTATGAAATAAACTAAGTAAAAACCCTGTGTCAGTTAATGTGTTTTTCTTTAAATATTCCTTGTAACTGCTCCATTGATAATCTGTTCCTAGTTTAACTTTTTTTGCTTTTCTGGGTTGTTTAATATGCATTTAGCCACTTCTATTAAATACGCCTCTGTTTCTACGGTTTCACTTTTAAATCAATCTTGAAATACGTGTCCAACCCTATTGTGCCTTTGATTAAACCAAGCGCCATAAGTTCCACACACTTTTTTCATAATTGTACTAATTGTAAATTCATTTTCTTTTAATAGAAAATGAGCATGGTTATCCATTAAACAATAGGCGTATAGCTCAAACTTTGTTTTTTCTTTTGTTTTTGTTAGGATTTCTATAAATTTGTTTTTGTCTTCCTGATCTATGAAAATATCTGAACGGTTGATACCTCTTATCATAATATGGTAATCCCTGTTGAACTTACTTTTCTAGCTGCTCTTGTCATTGTCCTCTCCCCTTTTCTACTATCTGTTATTAGACTATAGCATCACCAATAAGTAATTACCATATTCTAGTGCGAAAAAGTCACTGTACTAGACCCTATATAGTGTACATGTAAGGGACGGTTATGTATACTACTTATAAGGGGAGATGATACGG
>NZ_JAVKGO010000029.1:0-1073 GCF_031432315.1 Serpentinicella sp. ANB-PHB4 | reverse complement strand
GGGTTGTCATCTCTTGGATGACTTTTATTTCTTGCTGGCTTTCTATACTGTTTAGTTTTCAAAGACCTTTTTTCTCGTCGCTCATTGGCGACTTATCTAATATATCACTTCTCGCTTGCTTTGTCAACATCTTTTTTTAGATGTTTTTAAACTCTTTCTTTGTCCATCACAGTCTCTCGGTGACGACTCATACTACTATATCAGTTTTAAGCTCCAATGTCAACACTTTCAGATTTGTAATAATATCCATAACACATACCTCTTTATTACAATAGAATTCCTTCCTATATATCCTACTTCTTTATATAGTAATAAATCACACTTTCCACCTATACAGAAAGTGATTAGGGCGCGTCGTAGAAAAGTAGAACTTTCCTACTATATAAAAAAACCACACCCTTACGGGTTTGGTTTTTTATTCTTCTTCTAAGCTTTTTTCACCTCTTAGAGCAGTTACTGATGCAATTACTGACTGAAGATCACTCACTATACTAATCTCTTTACTTATTTCTAGATCTGCTACTCTTAAGCTATCTCCAATACTGAAGTTACTTATATCACACTCGACCCTTTTAGGTATGTTTTCTGTAGCACATTTGATATCAATTTCTTTTAATTGTTGTTGTAAAATGATACCACTTTTTTCTACTTGTTTTTTTCCTCTTAGAATTACCGGTATAGATACGTGTATTTCTTGATTATGATTCACGTGTTGATAGTCTACATGAAGTATTTCCTTAGTAACTGGATCTCTCTGAACTTCTTTTAAAAATGCATTATATGTTTGTCCTTCTACATTTAGAGTGACTATTGTGTTGATTCCATGATCCCTTATTAAAGTCTCTAAGTATCCTCTTTCTACTTGTACATGTATCGTCTTTATTCCTTTTCCGTATAATACCCCGGGTACATAGCCCTGTTCCTTCATTCTGTAACTTGAATTTTTGCCCACATCATTTCTTATTGAACTACTAATTACATTTTCCATACTGAATCCCTCCCTATATAATCTTGTTTTTTCTTACATTTACTCTTGTTTTCTTAGTTTTTTAAACTTGTTTTATTAACTTTAA
>NZ_JAVKGO010000028.1:0-1188 GCF_031432315.1 Serpentinicella sp. ANB-PHB4 | reverse complement strand
GGTGGGCTCAAGTGGACTCGAACCACCGACCTCACGCTTATCAGGCGTGCGCTCTAACCACCTGAGCTATGAGCCCTTATTTTCTTGGTCCGGGTGGAGAGATTCGAACTCCCGACCCCATGGTCCCAAACCATGTGCGCTACCAAACTGCGCTACACCCGGATATTTGGCAGGGGTAGCAGGACTCGAACCCACGACATACGGTTTTGGAGACCGTCGTTCTACCAACTGAACTATACCCCTTTAGTTATTAAATTTGATGGTGGGCCTTCAGGGACTCGAACCCCGGACCTGCCGGTTATGAGCCGGATGCTCTGACCAACTGAGCTAAAGGCCCAACAAATATTTATTCACTGGTCCGGGTGGAGAGATTCGAACTCCCGACCCCATGGTCCCAAACCATGTGCGCTACCAAACTGCGCTACACCCGGACAAATGGCGGAGAAGGCGGGATTCGAACCCGCGCGCCACTAAATGCGACCTAACGGTTTAGCAAACCGTCCTCTTCAGCCTACTTGAGTACTTCTCCATACCCGTATTATTAAAGTAGTTAAACATACTCTTTTAATCAATACACTTAATTATAATACAATATCATCTTTTTGTAAAGACTATGGCAGAGAGGGTGGGATTCGAACCCACGGCCCCTTTCGGAGTCACTGGTTTTCAAGACCAGCTCCTTAAACCACTCGGACACCTCTCCATAATGTGTAAAATGGTGACCCATCCGCGACTCGAACGCGGGACACCCTGATTAAAAGTCAGGTGCTCTACCGACTGAGCTAATGGGTCTTATTATATTGGAGCGGGTGAAGGGAATCGAACCCTCGCGGTCAGCTTGGAAGGCTGAAGTTCTACCACTGAACTACACCCGCATTATATGTCTAGTTAATCAATACTATACATAAGTTAAACTTAAGTGTTTTTAATTAATGGCGCGCCCAAGAGGAGTCGAACCCCTAGCCTTTTGATCCGTAGTCAAACGCTCTATCCAATTGAGCTATGGGCGCAAAATGGAGGCGGCACCCAGATTCGAACTGGGGAATAAAGGTTTTGCAGACCTCTGCCTTACCACTTGGCTATGCCGCCTTATCATTAGAACTATTTAATTAAATGGTGACCCATCCGCGACTCGAACGCGGGACACCCTGATTAAAAGTCAGGTGCTCTACCGACTGAGCTAATGGG
>NZ_JAVKGO010000027.1:0-2457 GCF_031432315.1 Serpentinicella sp. ANB-PHB4 | reverse complement strand
ATGATAGCCAAGGGAACACTGTAATGGAAAAATGGATGGTAGATGGAATGGGCCATGACTGGTCAGGTGGAAGTACAGCAGGAAGCTACACAGATCCAAATGGACCAGATATGAGTTTAATCATATGGAACTTCTTTAATGGAACTTCTTCAGAGCCAACAGAACCAACAGATCCAGAAGATCCAGCAGACCCAGAAGATCCAGCAGACCCAGAAGACCCAGAAGACCCAGAAGATCCAGAAGAACCAGTTAACTACGAAAGTGAGTATGGAACAGCAACAGAGCATTATGTTGCAGGTAGATTAGATTACGATGGATACTTAGAAATGGGTAGTAAATATGGATATTCAACATATTTCTGGCTTTATAGAGTAGAGGGATCTACAGAATGGACTGATGAAGAACCTAATGGCACAACAGAGCCAACAGATCCAGAAGAGCCAACAGATCCAGAAGAGCCAACAGACCCAGAAGACCCAGAAGACCCAGAAGACCCAGCTATAGCCACTATAACTAATACAGGGGCTCAAAGTGGATATGTAAAAGCAAATAATGACGGATCAGGAGCAGTAGTAGGAACTTTAAGTAATTTAGCAATTGGGGCAGGTAGCGATGGAATGCAAAATAGAACTATCTTGAGTTTTGACACTTCTTCAATACCTGAAGATGCAACTATTACACGTGCATATATTACTGTAGACTATAGTTCTGGATGGGGAGATCCATGGACTAATGGAACAATGAAAGTAGATGTAAAGTCTGGATACTTTGGAGCATCTGAAAGTGTTGAAGCGGATGTTTATTCAGCAGAAGCAACAGCTTCCTCAGTTGCAGAAGTTAATAAATTCACAACAGGAACTCAAAGCTCTACAGATTTTAATCAAGCAGGAGTCGACGCTATAAATACAACAGGGATTACACAAGTAAGACTAGGTTTTGATTGGAATCCTTCAGCTTACAATTATGTATTTATTGGTGGAGGTGCAGCACCACAGCTTGTAGTTGAGTTTGAGTAGGTTACTAGCTATAAAACGATAGCACCTGAATAATAATAAAAAAGCGTGAATGATTTATTCCATTCACGCTTTTTTAGAGAATAATTTTTCAAAACATTCTATAAAAGGGGCGACAAGATGAAAAACAAGTTTAAGATAATACCAATTTTACTAGTTATATTGATGGCAATCCCACAAAGTGTTTATGCGATTATACCAATGAATAGCATGATAAGTAATGATATCGAACTTAGTACTGTAATCGATATGTGGGCCGAAGAAGACAATACGGTACATAGTGCTGTACCAGGTGAATTTATAATTAAATACAGGGATGATGTTGAAAAAAATGATTTAGTAAAGACTACTCTCCAAAATAATTTTTGAAATGATTGAGAATTTCGAGTTTATGAATGCTGGACTAGTTTCCATGTCTAACTTAGTTGACTTAGATCAGATGGCAAACTACTTCTATAACCTTCAATCGCATGATTATATTGAATATATAGAGCCTAATTATATATATCAATCCCTTAACCTTACATCTGACGAAAGAAGCAACGAGTTATGGGGACTTAAAAATATTGGACAAACCATTCAACAGCAATCTGGCGTTGCTGGAATAGATATAAACATAGAAGAAGCATGGGAAATAACCCAAGGTGATGAAGAGGTTATTGTAGCAGTAATAGATAGTGGTGTAGATATAAATCATCCAGATTTAAAAGATAGAATATGGACAAATCCAAACGAAATTGAAAATGGTGTAGACAGTTCCGGAAATGGTTATGTAGATGATATCCATGGATGGGATTTTTATAACAACAACAATACTGTTTTTAACGCAGAAGATGGGGATGAACATGGAACCCATGTTGCAGGAACAATAGCTGCAACACAAAACGATATAGGTATTGTTGGTGTTGCACCAAACGTAAAAATTATGCCTCTTAAGTTTCTTGGTCCAAATGGTGGGAGCTTAAGTGATGCAATAGCAGCAATTGAATATGCATCAGATATGGGAGCAACAATAGCTAACAATAGTTGGGGTGGCGGAGGCTATTCCCAGGCATTGAAAGATGCTATTGATAACTCAGGAATGCTTTTTATAGCTGCAGCAGGTAATGAATCAGTTAACAATGATGGTGGTGGTTGGTTTGCACCACAGCCAAGTTATCCGGCAAGCTATGATTTACCAAATGTAATATCCGTAGCAGCAGTTGATAATCGTGGTAATTTAGCGTCATTTTCAAACTACGGAGCTAACTCTGTTCACGTAGCAGCCCCTGGAGTTTCAATATTAAGTACCTTACCTGGAAACGAATACGGATACCTAAATGGAACATCCATGGCAGCACCCCATGTTGCAGGAGTAGCGGCATTGTTACTGACCAACGGGGTAACAGATCCTTTAGAAATGAAGGATAACATATTAGATAGTGTGACGCCGTTATCTAGTTTA
>NZ_JAVKGO010000026.1:0-6191 GCF_031432315.1 Serpentinicella sp. ANB-PHB4 | reverse complement strand
TTATACTAAAATAGGCTCTAATGTAATAATGGAGCGAGATTAAATATAATCCCACCCCAACTATTGACAAAGAGCCTTACTTCTAATAGAAATAATTGCTCTTTTTGTATTGTTTCGTCTTATTTTATTTCATTTAAATCAAATGGTGTCGCTTGATATACATAGTAGTTTAGCCAGTTATTAAAGAATATATTAGCATGTCCCCGCCACCGTACTATAGGATCATTTAAAGGATCATCCTTATCAAAATAGTTTTTGGGTATATCTATGTTTACTCCTTTATCCTTATCTCTTTCATATTCAGCCTTTAGGGTGTTTGGATCGTATTCCGGGTGTCCAGTAATAAAGATATCCCTCTCATCCTTTGAAATAGCCATATATACTCCGGCTTCATCTGATTCTGATAAAAGTACTAAGTTTTTATTGTTTAAAATATCTTCTTTTTTAACACTTGTGTGCCTTGAATGGGGCACGTAAAATTCATCGTCAAAGCCACGTAATATCTTTACGTTCTTTTTATTTATCTTATGTGTAAACACACCAAACATCTTTTTTGATAAAGCCTGCTTTGGTACCCCATAGTGGTACTTTAAACCAGCTTGCGCTCCCCAGCATATGTGCAGTCTAGAGTATACGTTTAATCGACTCCAATCCATAATCTCTTTTAATTCATCCCAATAGTCTACCTCTTGAAAGCATAAATGTTCAACCGGGGCCCCAGTAATAACCATCCCATCGAACTTTTCATTCTTAACTTCTTCGAAAGAACTGTAAAATTTCTCAAGGTGCTCTTGGGGCGTATTTTTAGAGTGATGACTTTCGGGGTGCAGTAGTGTAATATCAACTTGCAAAGGAGAATTTCCTAACAACCTTAAAAGCTGTGTTTCTGTTACAATTTTTGTTGGCATTAAATTAACGATTAATATTTTCAAAGGTCGAATGTCTTGTTGAAAAGCTCTTTGTTGGGTCATCACAAAGATATTTTCACTATTTAATATTTCTGTAGCTGGTAAATTGTTAGGTACTTTTATAGGCATAGGTTGTCTATCTCCTTTCAAAACATAGTTATCTATTGTATATTAATTTTGCAATACATATTTTTTATATTTGTCATAATACTTAGTCTCTAAAATTACGTTACACATTACACCTTCTGTAACATATTCAGTTTCTATTGAAATTGCTTCTTTATGTAACTGTGAAAGCATACCACCTTCGTCGTAAGGTATACTAAGCTTAGCATTCGTCGTTTCATTTCCAACTTCTTCTCTTATAATACTAATTAATTCAATTAAACCAATTCCTTCAGTAGCAGAAATATTTATTGACTTTTCAGACTCTTTTGAAATTATAACATCCTCTATTTTATCAGTTTTATTGTATACGTCAATTATTTTTTTCTCTTCTACGCCTAGATCTTTTAATACTTTTAGTGTTGTATTTTTTTGTAATGCGTAATTTTCATTAGAGACATCTATTACATGTAGTAATAAATCTGCAAACTTCACTTCTTCTAAAGTAGCTTTAAAAGCTTTTACTAAGCTATGAGGTAGTTTGCTAACAAAACCTACTGTATCCGTAAGAATAAACGCTAATTTTTCTTCAAAGGTTAGTTTTCTTAATGAAGTATCTAGTGTTGCAAACAACTTGTCCTCCACATAAACATGCTTTGACTCCTCAGAATCTAATGACATGTTTAATAGGGCATTCATTAATGAAGATTTCCCTGCATTTGTGTAACCGACCATTGCTACAATTGGTAAATCAGACTTTATTCTTTGAGCTCGCTGAATGTCTCTATTCTTTTTTACTTCTTTTAACTGAGCCTCTACATCATCTATTCTTTTTAAAATATGTCTTTTGTCTGTTTCTAGTTTTTTCTCTCCTGGTCCCCGGGTACCGATCCCCCCACCTAATCGTGATAATTCTTTTCCTAATCCTACTAATCTAGGCAAGCGATATTTGAGCTGGGCAAGTTCAACTTGTAGCTTTCCTTCTTTAGTCTGTGCTCTTTGGGCGAATATATCTAGTATCAACGTTGTTCTATCTATAACATCTATCCCTAAAGCTTCTTCTAAATTTCTTATTTGAGAACCAGATAACTCATCATTAAATATAACCAAATTGGCATCGTAATCTAATGAAAGCTGCTTTAGTTCCTCGACCTTTCCTTTTCCTATGTAATAAGTTACATCCACTGATGGTCTATTTTGAATGGTTTTTATTAAAACTTCCGCCCCTGCAGTTTTCGCCAACTCTTCTAATTCATCGACGGAAGCCTCTATATCAATTTCACTTGGCTTGTGGGTATTATTTAAACCTATTAAAATTGCTTTTTGTTTAATTTCTTCATTCGTGTCTAACATCATTTTTTTACACTCCTAGCTTTATTTTATTCTTTATTTATAATATTTTTTAAATAATTTTTCAATGTTTTTATTCATACAGAGGTGTTATGTTTAAAAACTTATCTTCTGGTACTTGAATGTAATTTTGTGGAACCTTTCCAACGATAACGGTTTCTACTAACGGGACATGGGTTGCTATATTTACTCTATTGGAACTAAAGGGTACAATCACTTGTACTTCTGAATTAATTGTTAAATATATTCTGTGTCGTGTTTGATTGATCCCCGACTGATCAAATTCACTGGCAAAATTAACGTCAACAACACCAATCGGTGAAATGCCTAAATTTAACTTTGGTCCATATTTGGCTAATAACTGACTGCCTAAGGCACTACCTAATGGAATATGCTTAGAAGATGCTTTTACTTCATCCAGCTGTTCTTGAATTGTTAATGCTACATCTGAAGCAATTCTATTCATTAATATTGTATTGGCTTGCATCATTGTAATATTACCCTCTTCATCATGGGTCGTACTAATTAGATCGTTATAGGCTAGACCTCTTTCTAATACGTCACTTACTGAGGAATTAACAACTTTATTGGTAATTTCATGGGCTTTTAAATCCCCTAACGCTTGTACGGTGGGAGCGATGTTCTCATCAACGTATACAATTGTACCTAAAACTAGTATAAGTATGATTGCAATTAAAAGCATTACTTTCTGTTTAATATATTTTCTTTTCTTATACATATACAAAATGAGCACCCCCTTCTTATTATTATATGTAATATCCTACTTTTGTGATACTAACAAGTTTCAATTATAGTTTTTAAATTATACTTTTAATTCTTATGCTTTTATTGAATACCTATCCTGTAAAATTGGCTATACTGAACAAATATTATACTCTTAAAATAGCTTGGTTTGCATATTGATGCGTAGTTGTCCTTTTTATGATATAATGTTTAAGATGTAAAATTTTAAAAAGTTTTATTACTTTTTAATTTAGATGGAGGAATTTATATGACTCGAAAAAAACAAGAGGAACCAAATAATAAAAAAACAAGAAAAAAAAATAAAGGCAAAAACAAGAAGAAAATATGGCTTTATATTATAATTGCCATTGTTATACTAGGTATAATAGCTACTGGCGCAGTTTTTGGAATGGCTCTTCGCATTATAAGAGATACTGAACCAGTGGATGCAATAAGCCTTGAAAATCAATTGCATCAAAATAGCGAACTTCTAGAGAGAAATGGTAACTTGATAGAGACTATTGGTAATATAGAAAGTGATCCTATTTCTTTTAATGAAATGCCTAAATTGTTACGGGATGCAATTATTGCTATAGAGGATGAACGTTTTTATTCCCATAATGGTCTTGATTTCAGACGTATTATCGGCGCTGCATGGACTAATCTGCGTACGGGTTCTAGACAGGGTGCTAGTACTTTAAATCAACAAATAGCAAAAAATTTACATTTACAAAATACTGCTCAAACCTATGAACGAAAAATTCAAGATATGTATACTGGAGTAATGATTGATAGAGCCCTTTCTAAAGACCAGATACTACAGCTGTATTTAAACCACGTTTATCTTGGCGCTGTTAAAGGCCACGAAATTCATGGTGTTCAGGCAGCGGCTAAAAGTTACTTTAATAAAGATATTGGTGAACTGGAATTAGCACAATTTGCACTTATAGCTGGAATTCCAAGACATCCGGCTCGCTATACCCCAGTCCAAACAATTAGTAAAGAAAATGTTCAGGAAGGTCATTTTATCATAGATGATTCTGATTCGACCCATACTATTGTATTTAGGGAGAGTAGCCTTTCTAGACAGAAACTTGTTTTGGACCAAATGAAAAGACTTGGGTACATTACCCAGCAACAATACACAGAAGCACTTGACTTTGATATTCGTGAAAGTATTGATATCAGTTATATCGAGTCTCAAAGCAATGTATCATCCTATTTTGCTGATAGAGTTCGTGTTGATGTACTCCATGCATTACAAACTGGACTAGGTTATGCGGAGGATGAGGCTCGTACATTATTGTCATCTGGGGGATTAAGAATCTATACGACACTAGATCCTGATGTCCAAAATATTTTAGAAGAAGAGTTAAAAAACTTTGACTATCCCGCTTTTCATCGTGATTTTTTAAATCGTTTAGATAACAAAGGCCATGCTCGATATGAAAGAGATGAAAATGGCGTGGTCCGTGATAAAAACAGTGGCATTCACGCTATGCAAAGTGCTATGGTTATCACCAATAAACAAGGGGAAATTGTAGCAATGATGGGAGGCCGTGAGGATTACGGTCGAAGAGTAGATAATCGGGCTATCCAACATAGATCGCCGGGGTCATCCATTAAGCCTGTAGCAGTTTATGCACCAGCATTAGAAATGGGTTATACCGCAGGAACTGTAATTGATGATGTGCCTATACCACCAGATGCACTCCCAGGTAATGTGTTTGACAGATATAGAGGTCTAATGCCTCTTAGAGACTCATTAGCTTGGTCTAGTAACGTCGTTGCACACAGACTAGGCGATGAAATTGGCCCTCAAACTATGGTAGAATATATGGAAAAAATGGGTATGACCCGTGTATCAGGTGATGTTAATTTATCAACTGCCCTTGGAGGTATGACTTACGGTGTATCCCCCTTAGAAATGACAGCAGCCTATAATGCTATTTTAAATGGTGGCGTATATACAGAGCCAATTACCTTTACTCATATAACCGATCGGGAAGGTAATGTGATTTATGAAAATAAACCGTTAGGGAATCGGGTGTTAAGTCCCCAAGCATCTTATGTATTAACCTCTATGATGGAAAGTGTTATTACAACTGGTGGGGCTCCAGGTAGAATTAGTAATATGCCCGTTGCTGGTAAAACTGGTACTCATGCTGGTATTTCAGAACCTTTAAGAACAACCGATCTTTGGTTTGCAGGATTTACTCCATATTATACGGCTACTACCTGGATTGGTACAGGGAGAAACGAGGCAATCGACGGTAATAGTTGGGTTGCTACGAGGTTATGGCAAAATGTTATGTCTAGAATTCACGCTGAAATGCCTCATAAAAGTTTTGAAAGACCTGACGGACTTGTTTATGCCAATATTTGTACTAGGTCAGGAAAGCTAGCTACTGAGCTATGTGCTGATGCCCCGGGTGGAAGTACAGTAAGAAATGAAGTATTTATAAGAGGTACAGAGCCGACAGAATACTGCGATGTACACGTAGAAGCAGATATTCATGTGCCATCGGGTACTTTAGCAACAGAATTAACACCGATGTCTGAAGTTGAAACAAGGATATTTATAAGAAGACCTATACCATATAACCCAGCTGATTTCCCAGGTGTAACTCACCCTAATGACATTCAGTACGAATTGCCTACAGAATATTACGATCCTTTTAACGAGGAACATAACCCTAGTGGTCGACTGCCTTCGGATGAAGATGAATCAGATGAAGATGAATCAGATGAAGTTGAAGATAGTGAGGATAATAATGGGATAGATGATTCGGATGATGATATTGAAATTATTGAAAACGACGAGGAAGCCAATGAACCAGTCGATGCTGACAGGGACAGTAATGATAACGGAAATGGTAATGGCAATAACGGAAGTAGTAATGGCAATGGAAGTGACAATAATAGTAATGGGAATACCAATGGTAATAATGAAAACGAAGATGATTCTCATGACGATGAAGAGATTGTTGACTCAGAAGAATAACTGCAGAGACTGTAAATAAATTTGTGCTTATTGAGTAAATAATAAAACTCAATCTGGCAAGAAATATTCAGTTGGATATA
>NZ_JAVKGO010000025.1:0-7584 GCF_031432315.1 Serpentinicella sp. ANB-PHB4 | reverse complement strand
AATACACACTTTTGGTCATCAACTTGTACTCTGTATAAGCGACTGACACCAAACTACTTTTGGGACATCTGCTTAACAGCCGATGGTACTTGGTGAGAGATCGCCTGGGAGAGATGGTGGAGTATCTTTTTTATTTTTGTTTTGAAATTTTAAAAGAACAAATTTCAAAGATATTTATACATTAGATAATGACATGGGTATATTAGAATTAAATAAAAAGAAAATATAGGTAAAAATATAAAAAAAATGTAGTATAAGTAACGTAAATTTACTATAATTAGATTATCATTAAAACTAGTTAATAAAATATTAAGGGAGGGAAATTAAATATGGAGAAATCAATTATAACAGGACGAAAAGTCTTTGGTGTTTTTGTTGTTTTAATAGGAATACTGGCTCTTCTAAACACAACGGGAACCTACGATGTTGATATTATTTATCTAATTAATAACTACTGGCCTTTGGTATTAATTTTTTCTGGTGCCTTTACAGTAATAACAAATCCTGCATCCAAGGTAGGGGGGTTAGTAGTCTTAGCAATAGGAATTTTATTTCAACTTCATAATTTGAATATACTTAAAGGATTTACCTATGCTTATATATGGCCATTAGCACTAATTTTAATTGGTATATCAATTATGTTTTCTAAATCCAAAAAGAAGAATGGTAGCACTAAGGATGTATTAGATAGTATTGCTATATTTGGAGGGTCTAGTATTAGAAGTGTATCCCGAAACTTTAGAGGTGGAAATGCGGTTGCAATATTCGGTGGTGTTGATATAGATCTTAGAGATGCCCAAATACCTAACTCAGAAGAAGCCGTACTAGATGTATTCACTGCTTTTGGAGGTGTCGAAATAAAGGTACCAGAGAATTGGAGAATTGTAATGAATGGTGTACCTGTTTTTGGTGGATGGGAAGATAATACAAAAGGGTATGAATTAGACGATAATGCCCCTGTCTTAGTACTTAAATGTCTGGTTGCCTTTGGAGGACTGGAAGTAAGGAACTAGACAAAAGAAAAAAGTAAACGATGACTACATTTTTTATACTATCAAAAAACAGATTATCAACTAAAAGATAATCTGTTTTTTTATTTTATAATTATTAACTGAAAGTTTTTATAGACTAAATCTAATTATGTAATTGATTTTGGTGGTCTAGGGCCAAAGTATTGATAATAATCAACTTTTATACGACCATTATATAACTTTCTTTTCTTATCAGCTTTTTTTCCATAAAAGTTTTCAAATTCCTCAAAAGAAGTAATAATATACTTAGACCAAGTATTTAAATTTTCAAAGTAATTGCCCATACTAGTATAAAGTTTTTCAACTTCTTCAACTTCACTTAGACGCTCACCGTAGGGTGGATTACATATAATTACTCCATATTCATCTTTGAAGTCTAATTCACCTAAGGGTTTTTGATCAAACTCAATACAATCGTCTACTCCAGCTTCAAATGCATTTTCTTTTGCAATTTCAATTGCTTCTGGGTCAATATCAGTCCCTTTAATTTTAAGCTGTACGTTTTGATCTATAGATTTAAGTGCATCGACACGGGCATTTTTCCATATTTCAGGTTTGAAAATGGACCATTTTTCAGAGGCGAAACTTCTGTTTAGTCCTGGAGCAATATTTCTTCCGATCATTGCCGCCTCGATTGGAAGTGTACCGGAGCCACAAAAAGGATCAAGAAGTAAACGATCTTTATTCCAGAAGCTTAACTTAACTAAAGCTGCTGCTAAAGTTTCCTTTATAGGAGCTTGTACACTGTTTTCTCTGTAGCCTCTTTTATGTAAACCAGTACCACTTGTATCTATAGTCAATATTGCTTTGTCTTTAAGTAGGGATACTTGAACCGTATACTCAGGACCAGTTTCTGAAAACCACGTTACATTATACTTTTTCTTAAGCTTTTCAACGATGGCTTTTTTTACAATAGATTGACAGTCTGGAACACTAAATAGTTTTGAATTAATGGATTTCCCTGTTACAGTAAACTTGCCATCCTCAGGAATCCACTCTTCCCAGGGCAATGCTTTTGTCTGCTCAAAAAGTTGATCAAATGTAGTAGCATTAAATTCCCCTAGCTTAAGTAAAACTCTATCTGCACACCTTAACCAAAGATTAGCCTTTGGTATACTTGACAGATCCCCTTTAAAAGTAACCATTGCATTATCAGTTTTAATATCTTCAAACCCTAAATCTATAACTTCACGTTTAACAATTGCTTCTAGTCCAAACGTTGCTGTCGCAATTAACTCTACTTTTTTCATCGTATCTCCCCTTGCATAAATATTATAGTCATTACAACAAATTATAACAAATTAACGGCCATATGTGGAATGATTTAATATAAATTAAGCTAACCTATCTGTATTTTTTTATGCGCTACGAGATAACTAATATATGTAAAAGATTCTTAGACCTTCTGGCTAAGTAGTATTAAAGATTTTGGGGTTTATTAAGTTGAAGAAGGAAAGGTACATTTATTCTACTAAATCTAATTATATAATTTCCTCATTTAATTTCTTTTAATTAAAAACCTGAGAAAAAATTCTCAGGCTGTAGCTACATTTAATTCTAATACCTCTTTTAGTTGAGAGATAAAAAATTTATTTTCTTCCATAGTACCGATAGAAACTCTAATATAAGTATTATACATGGGTCTCACAATTACCCCTCTTTTTTGTAGTTCTGTAAACACTTCAGTACACTCTTTACCTGAGTCAAAGAAAATGTGATTAGCTTCAGAAGGAGCATAAGTAATTCCCATACTGTCAAATGAGTCACATAAATATGCTTTACCTTCTTTATTACACGCGTAACTATCCTTTAAAAATTCATCGTCATTTAAAGCTGCTACAGCTGCAGTCTGTGCAAGTGAGTTTACATTAAAAGGCGAACGAATTTTATCAATATTACTTAAAATATGTTCAGATGCCAAAGTATAACCAATCCTTAAAGCCGCTAGACCATAAATCTTTGAAAAAGTTCTAAGAATGATAATGTTAGGATACTTCTCTAATAATGAGACACTGTTATGAGGATATTCTGGACTAGTGACATATTCATTATAGGCTTCATCATAAACTATAATAACATGTGATGGGACACTATCGAGAAAATCTAACAAAGCCTTTTCAGAAAACATGGTTCCAGTTGGATTATTAGGATTACAGAGCCAAATTAAACGGGTCTTATCTGTAATAGACCTTTTCATTGCATCTAGATCATAAGTAAAGTTTTTCAAAGGTACAACCACTGGAATGCCACCCATCATAGTTGTAGTTGTAATATATCTTGGAAAAGTTACATCTGCAAGTATAACTTCATCACCTTCGTTTATAAAAGTTTTGGCGATTTGATCAACCATTTCGTCAGAACCACTACTAGGCTGAACCTGAGAAGGTTTTATACCTAACTTCGTAGCAATAGCATATTTTAGTTTTGTTGCATTACCATCTGGATAGAGATTTAAATAGTCAAGAGATTTGTTAATTGCTTCTTTAACCAGGGGAGAACACCCTAATGGATTTTCATTTGAAGCCATTTTAAAAACTTTTGATATGCCATACTCTTTTTTAACATCTTCTATTGGCTTACCAGGTTTATAAGGGGTTAAAGCTTGGATTT
The DNA here is from genome assembly GCF_031432315.1 of Serpentinicella sp. ANB-PHB4. Classification (NCBI taxonomy): domain Bacteria; kingdom Bacillati; phylum Bacillota; class Clostridia; order Peptostreptococcales; family Natronincolaceae; genus Serpentinicella; species Serpentinicella sp. ANB-PHB4. Next base: position 3,943 of record NZ_JAVKGO010000025.1, on the reverse strand, counting down.
GAGAACGAAATTTTACAGTCATAAAAGCCCTCCTTGTTATATGTTATTACATTAAAATAAGTATAGCATATTATTTAAATATTCAAAATATTTACCAATTTAAACTAAGCATATAGATAAACTGAATATTGACTTGAAACAAAACATATACATGTGATTCAAAACAGAACTGCATACAAAAAGTGCAAGCATTAAGAAAAAAGCACATATTTATCGTCAAGTCTGAATTTAAATCAATCATTAAGTTTATAAAAATAAAGGAATTATTTTGATTTCATAGAAATACTTATAATAAAATCAAGTAATTCTAATAATCAGTTAGGGGGAGATTAAATGAAAATCTATGAGACTGACCGTATTAGAAATATTGCATTATTAGGCCATGGGGGTAGTGGTAAAACAACTTTAGCAGAAGCCGCATTATTTACGGCGAAGTATACTAATAGAATAGGAACAATTGAAGATGGGAATACCACATCAGATTTTGATAAAGAAGAAATAAACAGACGTCTTTCAATAAATACATCTTTATTGCCGATGGAGTGGCAAAACTATAAAATTAATTTCTTGGATTCGCCGGGCTACTTTGATTTTATTGGCGAGGTACAAAGTGCGGTAAAAGTATCCGGGGGAATAATTATTCTAGCAGACGCCACCAGTGGCATAGAAGTAGGTACCGAGAAAGCATGGAACTATGCGATAGATAAGAAAAAACCTACTTTTATTTTTGTAAATAAAATGGATAGAGAAAATGCTAACTTTAAAAAAGTATTAGAAGAGTTAAGAGAAAAGTTCGGTAAGAAAATAGCACCATTTCAAATTCCTTTGGGAGAGCAAGAGAGCTTTGTAGGAAATATAAATGTTGTAAAAATGGTTGCAAGAAAATATGATGGTGAGACTTGTAAAGATGATTCCATACCTGAGGATTTAATGGAAGAAGTTCAAAGTATTCGAGAATTATTACTAGAGTCTGTTGCAGAAAGTGATGATGCTTTATTAGATAAATATTTCTCTGGTGAACCTTTTACGGAAGAAGAAATACGTGAAGGTTTAAGAAAAGGGGTCATAAATGGAGATATTGTACCTGTTATATGTGGTGCCGCTTCAAAAAATATAGGAATACATACACTGCTAGAAATGATTTGTGACTATTCACCTTCACCAGTAGATATGCCTCCTAAGCAAGGAGATAATCCAGTAACAAATAAAGTGGAGGAGAGAACATTAGGTCCCAGCGAACCTTTTTCAGCTCAGGTATTTAAAACAATCGTTGATCCCTACATCGGTAAAATATCTTTGTTTAAAGTAATATCTGGAAGGTTAACAGCGGATATGGAAGTATTAAATGCAAATAAAAATCAAAAAGAAAAGCTAGGTAGCCCTTTTTTACTAAGAGGAAAGCAACAAATCGAAGTAGACGAAGTAAATGCTGGAGATATTGCTGCTGTGGCTAAGTTACAACATACCCTAACAGGAGATACACTTTGTTCAGTAGAAAAACCTATTGTCTATAGTGACATTGAGTTTTCAACTCCCCAACTCTTTTTAGCTGTAGAACCTAAAGCAAGAGGAGATGAAGAAAAAATCGGAAACGGGTTACAAAGATTAGCCGAAGAAGATCCTACATTTCAATTTGAAAGAAATAAAGAAACAAAACAAACCATAATAAAAGGGCAAGGGGAGCTGCATCTGAGGGTAATAACTAGCAAGCTTAAAAATAAGTTTGGTGTAGAAGTACAATTAAGTGATCCTAAAGTACCCTATAGAGAGACAATTAAAAGTAAATCAGATGTACAAGGGAAGCATAAAAAACAGTCCGGTGGCCATGGGCAATACGGTGATGTTAAAATACGTTTTGAACCAACGGCTAGTGACTTTGAATTTGCAGAGGAAATTTTCGGTGGTGCCGTACCAAAATCCTATATACCTGCTGTAGAAAAGGGAATCAAAGACTGTATGGAAAAGGGCGTATTAGCCGGATACCCTGTAACGAATATAAAAGCAGTTCTCTACGACGGGTCATATCACGATGTTGATTCTTCTGAGATGGCGTTTAAAATCGCCGCATCCTTAGCCTTCAAAAAAGGAATTAGTGAAGCAAAGCCAGTGCTATTGGAACCAATTATGAAAGTCGAGATTAAAGTGCCTGATGAATATATGGGAGATATAATGGGAGACATTAATAAAAGAAGAGGTAGAATTTTAGGAATGGAACCTAAAGGGGGTCAACAATGTATTATTGCAGAAGTGCCCCAGGCAGAGATGTTTAAATATGCAATAGATTTACGATCAATGACCCAATCAAGGGGCAGCTTTGAGATGGATTTTGCTAGATATGAAGAGGTACCACAAATGATCAGTGAGAAAGTTGTAGCCCAGCAAGGGTAGGAAAAGAAATATAAAATATAATTAATTGAAGCAGGTATCCTTGAGGGACCTGCTTTCTTGCTTTTAAATGTAGAAAACTGTCGAAGGGTTTTTTGAAAATAATTATAAATCAATAAAACCTTTGATTTTAAAAACATAGGCACATATTGGGAAAAAAAGTACCATTTGACTATTGTAAATATTAAATATAAAATACTGAAGAATTGCAATTCAATGTGTATTACTTAAATTAAAAGCTCTAGAATGGTGGTGATAATAATGTTAACAAAACTAAAGATTCTTTACTCGAATTATTTTACTCTATATAATGAAGGATTAAAATTTTCAACTTGGTATGTTAGTGGAACTTTGATGTTTACATTATTTCTGTATTTTACAATTCCTAATGAATCACCATGGTTGTTGCCAGGGATTATAATTCTTTGTCTTTCACATATTTATATCAGTGGTCCATATAGAGCATATTTGGAAAGAAAATTAAGTAAAATAGAGGATGATATGAATGATTGAAGTGCCAAAACAGGGGCAACAAAGAGAACTTGAATATATATACCGAACCTTCCCCTTGGTTGTCTAGGGGTTCATTACGCAACAAGATAAATGTTAAGATGAGTCTCTGCAATATATACAGAGACTCTAATATATATTCGAGAAAGATTTTATAAAATCATATATTGCTAAAGGAGTATCTATGAAAAATTTTTTTTATATACACGCCATAATGTTATCTTTTTCACTCGTACTTTTTGTTATTAAAATAGAAAATATTTTTAGTTCTGCATCTATAATATCTCTGTTAATATTTTCAATCTATATTTTATATTCTCTTAATTTCTTATATAGAATGAGAATAATATTCAAGTTTAAACCGGAGAACAAATTATCATTTTGGAGGTGTTAGGTAGTATATCGTTATTGCTAGGTGATGGACTATTGATATGTTTAATTGTTTTACTGGGTATATATGCGGATTCTGATTTGGACTCGCTAGCTTTTGTGTTATCATTATTCATGTTAAATGGTAATATGAATTCCGATTATACATATATTCATGATGATAAATTAATATCATTTAATGGAAAGAAAGTCGAGTTAAAAGATATTAAGGAATATAAAGTAAAATCCAAATTCTTTGATATATATGTTGTTGATATAACAACATATAACAACGAAGTGAGAAGGTTTACATTATCTGAGTATGAGTATACGGATTTCAGTTTAAAAACGTAGTACACGAGAACACATTGGGAGAGGAGACTCTAGAAAAGAATAAAAAAGCATTAAAAAATGTATTTAGAGCATTTATAAAGCTATGTGATGAATGGCAATTGTATGACAAGGAACTAGTAGCAATAGATGGCTCAAAGTATTGTGCAAGTAACTCTTAAAATAATAACTACAGCACTACAAAGCACAAAGGGACGGTTTGGTCAAGACCCATTTTAGGTTACACCTTGGGTACGGTTAAATAATGTGATGGTAGTGTAAAGTAATCTGTGCTTTAGTGAAAAAATATACTCTTTTCTGGCAAGAATTAGAAATAATAAAAAGCCAG
>NZ_JAVKGO010000024.1:0-12158 GCF_031432315.1 Serpentinicella sp. ANB-PHB4 | reverse complement strand
TTCAATAAGTGCATTATTTTTTGAATAAAAAATGCTGGAGTGTTAACCACCCCAACATTTATTATAGAACCTTTATTTTTTGTAATTTTTGATGTGTAGCATGTTATATATAAGCACGGATTTTATAGTTTTATTATTTTGTGTCGAGGCATTTGTATATTTACTTGGTTTAAGGTTAAAAATATAGATAGTTTTATTGGAGGGAAAATCTATGAGTAAACCTGATACTAAAAAAAATAATGAAACTTTTTTAATTATAATTGGTGGCGGTGAGGATAAACAAGCGGGGCAAGAAATTTTAAAACATGTAGTAAAAATATCTGGAGGAAAAGACGCAAATATAGCTGTTATAACAACTGCTACTAACTATCCTCTAGAAGTAGGTGAGGAATACAAACGAATTTTTTATGATTTAGGGGCTAGTTATGTACACACAATAAATATTGAATCAAGGAAAGAAGCAAATAGAAAACAACTCTTACAAAAACTAGAAGAGATAAATTGCCTATTTTTTGTTGGCGGAGATCAATTAAGAATATCTAGCATTTTAGGTGGAACCGAGTTTCATAGATTTATAAAAAACAGAATCTCAGAAGATTTAGTTATTGCTGGAACAAGTGCTGGCGCTTCTATGATGAGTGAAGTAATGGTAGTAGAAGGGGAAGATGAAGAGGCCCCAAGAAAATGCACAGTAAAAATGGCACCGGGAATGGGTTTTATAAAAGGCGTTATTATAGATCAGCATTTTAGTCAAAGAGGACGTATTGGCAGGTTATTAGGTGCTACTGCGCAGAATCCTTATGCCTTAGGCATTGGTATTGATGAGGATACAGCAATTCTAATAAATAAGCAAAATGAAATTGAAGTTATAGGATCCGGTGTTATAACGATTGTTGATGGGAAAGATATTGGCTATACAAATATTTCAGAGCAGTATCCGGATGAACCTCTTGCTATAACAGGTGTGAAAGTTCATATTCTACCAGAGAAATTTAGATACAATTTGACTAATAGAGAAACAATAGTTGAAGAAAGAGGTTAAAATGACAGAGGAGGATCGTCAATGAATTTAGAGGAGATTATGGTATATCCAGGAAGAAATATTTATGCCCATTTTCCTGTTGTTAGAACCATAGTTGATTTAAAAGAATATGTAGATATACCAACCTGTAATATTAAAGGATTTAATGAAGGGTTACGATCCATTGTACCTGGATTAAAAAAACATAAATGTTCAAAAGGATATATAGGTGGATTTAATGAGCGCTTAAATGAAGGAACATATTTGGCTCATGTATTAGAACATACTTCCCTAGAAATACAACAGCAGTTAGGCTATGACGTAAGTTTTGGTAAAGCTAGATATCTAGAAAAAGAAACAATCTATTGTGTAGTTTTTGAATATAAAGATAAAACTGCTGCTTATGAATCAATTAAGCTGGCTTTTGATATTATCAATGGACTATTAAATAATAAAAGGATAGATGTAAAGGATAGACTTAAAAAAATAAGAAGATTAATTAGAGAAAATGCCCTTGGTCCAAGTACCCAGGCAATAGTGGACGAAGCAAAAAAAAGGAAAATACCTGTTACAAGATTAGGTACTGAGAGCCTAATTCAGCTTGGCTATGGAAAAAATCAGAAAAGAATACAAGCAACTATTACTGAAAATACCAGTTGTTTAGCTGTTGATACAGCATGCAATAAAGAACTTACAAATCAAATATTAACAGTTAAAGGAATACCTGTACCAAAGGGAAAAAGTGTAATGACTTTTGAAGCAGCAGAAGATTTTATAAAAGATTTAGGGTTCCCTATAGCAATAAAGCCCTATAATGGTAATCAAGGGAAAGGTGTATCCCTTGGAATTAATAGCCTAACCGAAGCAAAAACTGCATATAGCATAGCTAGGCAGTATAATGATCGGGTATTAGTAGAAGAACATATATCAGGTAAAAACTATAGAGTTGCTGTAGTGGGTGATAAAGTAGTAGCAGTATCACAAAGAATAGCAGCACACGTAATTGGCGATGGTACACATACAATACAGGAACTTATTAAGATAGAAAATCAGAATCATCTTAGAGGTGAAGGGCATGAAAAACCATTAACTAAAATAAAAATAGATCCGCTTATGAAAACGCTACTTGAAAGGAAAGGCTTAAGCTTAAGTTATGTGCCTAAAACAGGACAAATAATCTTTTTACGTGAAAATGACAATCTAAGCACCGGCGGTATTGCAATTGATGCCACTGAAGAAATACACCCGGATAACATAAAGATTGCCATAGAAGCTGCAAAAGCAATAGAGTTAGATATAGCTGGAATCGATATAGTAGCAGAGGATATATCAAAATCTATAAAAGATTTTCGTGGTGCTGTTATTGAAGTGAATGCATCTCCAGGAATAAGGATGCACCATTACCCTTCAAAAGGAACAGCAAGAAATGTAGCAAAAGAAATTATAGAAATGCTGTATCCAAAAGGATTAGAAAGTTCTATTCCAATTATTTCGATTACAGGGACAAATGGTAAAACAACAACTACTAGAATGTTATCTAATATATTAGAAAAGAAAAACCTATGTGTTGGAATGACAACCACTGGAGGCGTATATATAGGAAACGAGCTACTAATAAAGGGCGATACAACAGGCCCATTAAGTGCACAAACAGTTTTAATGGATAAAAGAGTCGATGTTGCTGTCCTTGAAACTGCAAGGGGAGGCATCGTTAATAAAGGATTAGCTTACGATTTGGCTGACATTGGTATTATAACGAATATAGGAGACGATCACTTAGGCGTTGATGGTATTAATACTAAAGATGAAATGGCAAATGTAAAAAGCTTGATTGCAGAAGCGGTTAAGAATGAAGGATTTGTCATACTAAATGCAGATGATCAATATACTGAAAATATCATAGAACGCGTAAAAAGCCATGTCTTTTTATTCTCTATGGATTACCAAAACGAATTATTACAGAATCATATAAAAGAAGGAAAACCATGTATTTATGTTAGAGAAGGAAAAATTTACATTTACAATGGAATACAAGAAAACGAAGTAATGAAAGTGATGGATATACCAGCAACTTATAATGGTCTGCTTAAATACAATACTGAAAATGCATTAGCCGCAATGGCTGCTGCATATGTACAGGGTGTTGAAATAGGGATAATCGCCGAAGCTTTAAAATCTTTTAACTCTGATGAACACACAAATCCAGGTAGATTCAACGTTTTTCAAATAAATGATTTTAAAGTTATACTTGATTATGGGCATAATTTAGATGGTATTGAAAAAGTTGCAACTGCATTAAGTAGTGTAAAAGAAAATCGTTTAATTGGTGTTATAGGAACACCAGGAGACAGAAGTGATATAAATATCTTAAAAGTAGGAGAGCTATGCGGTCATTACTTTGATCAAGTTTATGTTAAAGAAGATAAAGAAAAAAGAGGTAGAAAAGTAGGAGAAGTAGCTAATATTCTAAAAAAAGGGTGTACCGTAGGTGGTATAGTTGAAAATAATATCGAAGTTGAGTTATGTGAAGTAAAAGCGTTAGAAAAAGCAATGGCAAAAGCAGAAAAGGGAGATACAATTGTAGTGTTTTATGAGCAATATGACTTGTTGCTACAGACGATTAAAAGTTATACAAAACATAGTGAACAGCTAAAATCACAAGTTATATAAAATGAGCTAACAGGCTCATTTTTATTTTTAAAAATTGTATTTTAATTACAGTTATCTACAAAAAAATAAAAAAATAAGCGATATTGTGTTGTTGAAAAGATATATATCATATATTATATACATACCGAAAAATATGTTTGAGGAGGTGACTTGATGAAGAGTGTTGGGGCATTTTTTGATATTGATGGAACACTTCACAGAGATTCTCTGATGATGGAGCACTTTAAAAAGTTGATTAATGATGAAATAATTGATCCGGTAGTGTGGCACAACATAGCAAAAAAGACTTTTCATGACTGGGATAAACGTATGGGAAACTATGAGGATTACTTATTAGACGTTGCAGAGATATATTTAGAAGCAATGAAGGGAAAAAGTAAACACCATATCGAGTTTGTCTCTGATCAAGTTATAGAAGTAAAGGGAGACCGTGTTTATCGATTTACTAGAGATCGGATTAAGTGGCATAGGGAACAAGGGCATAAGGTTATATTTATATCTGGAAGCCCAGACTTTTTAGTTGCTAAAATGGCAAAAAAGTACGAAGTTGAAGATTTTAGAGGAACAAATTATCTAGTAGATGATGACAATTTATTTACAGGAGAAATTGTTCAAATGTGGGACTCTGAAAGCAAACAAAATGCAATTCTTGATTTTGTAGAGAAGTACAATATCGATTTAAATAAAAGTTATGCATATGGGGATACAAACGGTGACTTTTCAATGTTGAAGTTGGTTGGTTTCCCAACTGCTATCAATCCTGCAAGAGAGTTAATTACAAATATTAAAAAAGATGATGAACTAAAAAAGAAAACCACAGTGATTATCGAAAGAAAAGATACAATATATAAAATGAATGCGGAAGTAGAAATTTTATAAAGCTTAATAATAGGACGTTTCAATGTGAAACGCCCTATTATTTTTTTGTATTTACAACAACATTATCGGTTACAATTTGTCTACTGATTAAGGGTATATTGTTTAATTAATCAATGTATAAGTGTTATCAATTATATTTAACCCTTCAACGTTAGATGTTGTGTAGATTTCTTTCTCTTTTGTTAACACTACACCATCAACACCTTCTAGAGATTCTAACAATTCCAGTCCTCGTTCTAATCCCATAATAAATACCGCTGTTGAAAGGATATCAGCATCTATGGAAGCGTCGGATATAATCGTTACACTTCTAACTTCATTATCAGTTGGATAACCAGTTTCAGGGTCTAAAATATGATGATACTTCACATTATTTTCAACAAAGTAACGTTCATAATCACCTGAAGAAACAATCGATTTGTCAGCTAAGGCAATAGACATGACAACTGAACCACTAGAACTATCAGGGTTTTGGATTCCTACGTTCCAAGGGTCGCCATCGGCTTTATTACCTAAAGCGTATATATCTCCTCCAAGATTTACAAGACCGCTATTTATTCCTTCATCTTTTAAAACATTTATCGCTTCATCTACAGCATATCCTTTTGCGATTCCGCCTAAGTCCATAGCCATTTCCGGATCTTCAAGTTTAACAGATCCATTATCAATACTTATATTTTGAATATCAATATGCGCTTTAGCTTTTTGTATTTCATCTTGAGAAGGTACTCGTTCATTTTCTTTTCCGATCCCCCATAAATTAATAAGTTTTCCAAGCCCTATGTTAAAAGTGCCATCTGTAAGATCGAAGTATTCTAAACCTTTGTTTATAACAAATAGTGTGTCTTGGGAAACATCAACATAAGACTGACCAGCAGATAAATTTACTTGGTAAACATCACTTCCTTCTATAGAAGTGCTCATTGTATTTTCAATATCTTTTATACGGTCGTAAGCTTTACGAATCGCTTCATTTCCTATTTCTTTAGATTCAGCAAAAACCTGTATTTGACCCATCGTCCCAAGAACGAAGTCAACTTCTTGTACTAATACTAGCTCTGATTCTTGTCCTTGTTCACTACTACAGCCTACAACGACAAAAAGTGTAGCAATAATTAAAAAAACTATTTTAGTTTTTATTTTAAACATATTATAACAGCTCCTTTTCTGGATAATATTATAGCAATATTAATTATGAAAGTAAACAAACATAGTATTTAGCAAAATTTGTTTAATTATAAGTAATGGGGGTATTAATATACTGGAAAAGTTATAATAAACAGAGCACTTTCCGACTATATGGGCCCTTGCAGAAGAACAGAAAGTGTTGAAGCAGTAGACGAACTGAAAGTTTTTTAACTAAAGCGACCTAGGCGCTTTTAAAAAGTCTTATATCTATTACAAAATTTTAGCATTCTGAAAATTTCATTAATTACAACAATTTAAAATGCAATTGATTAATATCAAAATATCGTTTATAATCATTTTAGTCATGTATTGTCGATTATTGGCGAACTTTGACGAATATTTAACAATCAAAAACAAGGAGGAATAGAAATGAAAAAACTATTAACGATTTTATTAGCTGTAGCAATGATTTTTGTTATCGTAGGATGTTCTTCAGATACACCAGCAACTGGTGGAGACGCAACAAATACGTATCAAGATGGTACATACACTGCTTACTCTGATGCAGGAGCAAGAGGTTATGGTATGGCAACAGTAACAATTGAAGATGATGCGATCGTAGATGTGCAAGTAGCTGAATTTAATGATTTCGGTGAAGAAAAAGATTCAGATTACGGATATGATGCGTTCCATGATGCAAAAGAAGAAATGCCAGGTAGATTTGTTGAAGCAAACAGCGCTGACGTAGATGTATTTACAGGAGCAACAAGCTCAAGTAACTACTGGAAACAATCAGTAGAAAGAGCATTAGAAATGGCCCTTGTAGATACTAGTGATGCAACTTACTTCGAAGGTGTATTCCACGGAGTTTCGGATGTAGATGAAAGAGGTAGTCGTGGGATTGCAAGGGTAACAATCGAAAATGATAACATCGTAGATGTTGAGTTAAAAGAGACAAGAATGGATGACGAAGAAGAAGTATTAAAAGACGAAGACTATACATTTGAGCAATGGCATGAAGCTTTAGAAGAAATGCCAGGTAGATTTGTTGAAGCAAACAGTGCAGATGTGGATGAATACACTGGTGCAACAAGTTCAAGTAACAAATGGCAACAAGCAGTAGAAAGAGCCCTTGAAAAAGCAGCTAAATAATATGTTTATTATAAAAATCTTATCCCACAAGGGGTAAGATTTTTTTTGTAAACATTTAAAGGGAATAACGTATCATATATCAAGGAGGGGTGAGTTATGAAGCTAACGAGTAGATATTTAAGGCTTTTATCACCATATATGCAAGGTCCTGATGTAATGCATGTACAAGAACGGTTAACAGAGTTAGGTTTTTACGATGGACCCATAGATATGATATATGATGAAGAAATATTTGAAGCTGTGAGAGCCTTTCAAACTGATTATGGGTTACCGCCTGATGGCATTGTAGGACCAGATACTTGGAATGCTATAGGACTAAGTCCTGAAAGAGAGTATCCTATTCCAGAAGAAGGGTATACTATTGAGATCGATTTAGAAAGAACAACACTTACGCTAAAAAGGTTTACAGAGATACTCAATGCCTATCGTGTTGCCGTAGGGACACCATCAACACCAACACCTGTAGGAGATTGGCAAATAATACAGAAAACAAGGAATCCCGGTGGACCATTTGGAACAAGATGGATGCGGATAAATGTGCCTTGGGGAGGCTATGGAATACATGGTACAGACGAACCAGAATCAATTGGTACCGAGGCAAGTAGAGGTTGTGTGCGAATGTTTAACGAAGATGTAAATGAACTTTACGACATTGTTCCTTTGGGAACACCGGTAAAAATTACAGGGGATGTATTTACTGGACGAATACTGGATGTTGATATAGAACCGGGACCAGATGTTTTCGAAGTAAAGACAATTCTTACCCTCTTAGGATACTATGATGGAGAGATAGATGGTGTGTATGATGCACAAACCCAAGAAGCAGTTCGAAACTTTCAGAGAGATTTCAATATTTTTGCCGATGGGGTAGTAAGTGTAGATACCTATCAGGAACTTATACTTGCAAGGGACCAGTATACAGATAATAGAGAACCATAAAGTTTAACTATAGTACTTGACATACTTCGAGGAATAGATTAAACTTGAATAAATAATTCTGAAATTTTAAAAAATAAATATTCTTATCCAGAGTGGTGGAGGGACTGGCCCGATGAAACCCGGCAACCTGCAATATATATGCAAGGTGCTAATTCCTGCAGAACTAAGTTCTGATAGATGAGTAAGGGTTAGATCAAAACTACTTTTCTCATTAGAAAAGTAGTTTTTTTATTTTGAAAAAGAGATAATATTAATTAATTGAGGTGATGATGAACCGTGATACATAATATAGATATCCAACATTTAGAAAAAGAAAAAATACTAAGGCATTTGGGGTACCAAAAGGGCAAGACTGAACTAACAGAAAAGATGAGCCAATTAATTGAAGACTGTATTGATGAAGCCAAACGTTTAATTAATCCAGTAGGGATATATCAGACATTTGAAATTAAGCAAATAAATAAAGAAAAAATTTATTTAGCTGATGTAGATTACCAAATTAAGTCCGCTGATATAGAGCAGTTATTAGATGGAAGTAGGTATACTACCTTTATAGCCGTTACTATTGGACAGCAACTTGATAATCACATAGATAAACTAAATGAAAAAGGAGAATATACTCGAGGGCTGATTATGGATGCAATTGGTTCAGAAGCGGCAGAAGAATCAATAAACAAATTAAATCAAATTGTAGAACAAGAAGCTTTACAGAATGGATATAGATTAACAAGGAGATTTAGTCCAGGATATGGGGATTTTACAATTACAAATCAAAATAGTATTTTAGATCTGTTAAATACAAAGGAAATAGATCTAAGGATTACAGATAGTAGTATTTTAATACCTAGAAAATCTGTTACAGCTTTAGTTGGGTGGACAAAAAAGAACAATACAAATAGAAAAGACAAATGTAGCTACTGTAACTTAGAACATTGTTCTTATCGTGAAGGTGCAAACTACAAATAATTAAGGGAAAGAGGTTTGAGTAAATGAATAAAAAAATGTTGACTGATTTATTGTCAAAAAAAGTTTTGGTTTTTGATGGAGCAATGGGAACAATGCTTCAAAAAAAAGGTTTAGTGTCGGGGGAATGTCCAGAAATATATAATTTAAATCAAAAAGAAATAATAAAAGACATCCATAGCGCATACATCGATTCAGGCGCGCATATTATTCAAACAAATACTTTTGGGGCCAATAGAATAAAGTTAAAAGCATACAACTTAGAAGGTGAAATTACAGAAATAAATCAAGAAGCTGTTCGTCTTGCAAAGCAAGAGGAGAAAGAAAATGTATTAGTAGCAGGGGATATAGGACCAACAGGAAAATTATTATATCCCTTAGGAGATCTACTCTTTGATGAGGCTTATGATGTTTTTTTTGAGCAGGCAAAATTATTAATTGATGCCGGTGTAGATTTACTAGTTATAGAGACAATGACAGACATACAAGAAGCAAGAGCAGCTGTGATTGCAGCAAAAGATGCCGGTGATGTTCCTATAATATGCACTCTAACTTTTGATGAAAAACAAAGGACGTTAACAGGTTCCGATCCAGAAAGTATTGCTACTATTTTAGAGGCAATAGGGGTAGATGTACTGGGTATAAACTGTGGTTTTGGCCCAGATTTAATGATAGATATTGTAAAACGTATGAGAAAGGTTACTGATAAAAATATAATTGTTCAACCAAACGCCGGATTACCGGTGTTAGTGAATGGGCAAACCCAATTCAATTTAACTGCAGATGCTATGGCTAGTTATGTAGAAGCATTAGTAAAAGCAGGTGTTAATATAATTGGCGGCTGTTGCGGTACGACCCCGGAGCATATAAAAGCGATTAGAAAAATGACCAATAAGCTACAACCAGAACCTAAAGCAGAAATTCCATTTACTAAATTAGCGAGCATGACAAAAACATTAATACTAAACGAAGATCTCCCTACTAAAGTAATTGGAGAATGTATTAATCCCACAGCAAAAAAATATTTAGCAGAAGCCATAAAAGAAAATAAATTAAGTGTCCTCTCCAAAGAAGCAGTAAAGCAGGTTGAAGCAAATGCAGATATTATTGATGTAAATGTCGGCGTGAATCTGACTGAAGAGCGTCAAGTGATGAAAGATGCTATTTATGAAATTCAAAGAAGTATACAAGCGCCGGTGAGTATAGATACGGTAAATTTTGAAGCAATGGAAGAAGGGCTAAAAGCTTATAGTGGAAAAGCTTTAATTAACTCTACAAATGGGGATGAAAAACATTTACATAAAGTTTTACAATTAGCAAAAAAATATGGAGCTGCAGTTTTAGGATTGACGCTGGACCATAAAGGAATACCGAAAAAAGCAGAGGAACGTTTTGTTATAGCCGAGAAAATCGTAAATACAGCAGTAGAGTATGGTCTTAATCCTAAAGATATATTTATAGATACCCTTGTCCTAACGGCAGGTGCACAACAAGATCATGCATTAGAGAGTATTAAAACCATACGATTAGTTAAAGAAAAACTTGGCGTAAAGACTGTGTTAGGAATTAGTAATATATCCCATGGATTACCTAATCGAAATGTATTAAATAGTACGTTTTTATCCATGGCATTAGAGGCGGGGCTAGATATACCAATTTTGAATCCATATATAGAAAGCATGTGGACAGTTATTAAAAGCTCGGATGTACTAACAGGAAAAGATAAAAACGCAAAGGAATTTGTGAATTATTTTTCTGAAGAACAAGAAGAAAAGCATCAAAATAGGCATGTAGATACAAATATTGAACATAATCTGTTTAAAGCAATTAAAAATGGAGAAAAAGATGCTTGTGTTCCTTTAGCAAAGCAGCTAAAGAAAGAAGGGCTTGCATCTATAGAAATCGTAAATAAATGTATTATACCTGCATTAGAAGAAATAGGGAAAAAATATGAAGAAAAAATATTTTTCTTACCACAACTTTTACTAGGTGCAGAGTCTGCACAACAGGTTTTTAATTACTTAGAAAAAGATTTGAAGACGGTAAAAGAGAAAAAACTTGGTACAGTTGTAATAGCAACAGTAAAAGGTGATATACATGATATTGGAAAAAACATTGTATCAATTATGTTGCAAAATCACGGTTTTCATGTAATCGATCTTGGAAAAGATGTAGAAGAAGAAAAAATTATCCAAACGGCAGTAAAGGAAAAAGCTGACTTGATTGGTCTAAGTGCACTGATGACAACAACCATGCCGGAAATGAAGAAAATAACTGAAAAATTAAAAAAATTAGAGCACAAAATACCAGTAGTAGTTGGTGGGGCAGTTGTTACAGAATCCTATGCTAAAGAAATTGGTGCATACTACTCTGAGGATGCTGTAAGTGCTGTTAGACTTGCAAAAAGAATAATGAATATAGGGGGATAAAGAATGAATCATTTAAAAGAAAAGTTAAGAAAGAGAAAATTTAGTATAACAGTAGAGCTAGAGCCACCTAAAGGTGTTGACACATCGAAGTTATTACAAGCTGTTAATGATTTAAAAGGGGTAGTCGATGCTGTTAATATAACAGATGGACCTATGGCTAATATGAGAACAAGTGCAATTGCTCTTGCCCATCATATTAAAACAGAAACAGGAGTCGAATCAATATTTCACTTAACCTGTAGAGATAGAAATACTATTGCACTACAATCAGAACTTTTAGGTGCATCAGTTTTAGGCGCGAACAATCTATTGGTGCTTACTGGTGATGAACCTACAAGAGGGGATCATCCAGATGCAACAGGCGTATTTCAAGTAGATTCTGTTGGCTTGGTTAATGTGGTAAATACATTGAACAAAGGTTATGACTTGGCAGGTAATCAGTTAAATGCACCCACAGAATTTATGATTGGTGTTGCTGCTAATCCCTGTGCTGAAAATTTAGAAAAAGAAGTAGAAAAATTAGAGAAAAAAGTAGAAAAAGGAGTGCATTTTATTCAGACCCAACCAGTATATGATATAAAGGACCTACAAAAATTTACGAACTGTGTTGAAAAGTTAAACGTACCAGTATTATGTGGTATCTTACCCTTAAAAAGTTATAAAATGGCCCAATCTATATCAAAAAATGTTCCAGGTATCAAGATACCAGATTCCATACTGAAAAGAATGGAATTAGGAGGGCAAGAGGAAGGAATAAAAATAGCAGGAGAATTTTTAAAGGAAGCAAGAGCGTACTGCAATGGTGTACATATAATGCCTTTAGGAAATACAAAATTGTCTTTGGAAATATTAGAATATTCAGAATAAGTGTAATTAATAAAAATAAACAAGGAAAAATAAATGGTTCTATAATAAATGTTGGGGTGGTTAACACTCCAGCATTTTTTATTCAAAAAATAATGCACTTATTGAAAATA
>NZ_JAVKGO010000023.1:0-12181 GCF_031432315.1 Serpentinicella sp. ANB-PHB4 | reverse complement strand
TGGCTTTTTATTATTTCTAATTCTTGCCAGAAAAGAGTATATTTTTTCACTAAAGCACAGATTACTTTACACTACCTAACTGCATAGTAAAGGACAGGATACTAAACATCCTGTCCTTTACTTTTACTCCTTTTCATGATTTCTTGTAAAGCTTTTGTTAATATTGGTGAGCCTTTACAAGCATCGTCCTTTCCATGCATTTTTCCAATATCGCCTATACCAACGATTAGTGGTCCTTTGCAGTCATCTACAACATCAACTGTGTCGCCATATAGTATATTTCCTAAAGTAGGTATTCCATCTTTATCAACTGCACTCTTAATTATTTGACCAGTTTCATTTATTGAAAAGTCTACGTGAACCCCTTTAACTAGTGGCGTGTTTGATGCAACAACCACGATGCCTAAAATGATAATGTCCTTATGTTTATACAGCTCCTCAATTATCTTTTCCCCTACACCTTTATTTTCGTTGCCTTCATCGTCTACCATTACAACAACAGGATCATATTTAGCACTTTTTATTAGGGTAATCATTTTATCTGCATTCAAGGGGGTAGGATTCCCTCCTGAACGGGATATACACCTTCCACCAATATTTTCAACAGCTTTTTTTACTGCTCTTTTTGCACAATTATCTCCGTCGGTTACAATGATTATCTCTCTTTTTTGATCCATATATTTCTCCTTTATGGTTTTGTCTTAGGATTAAAAATAATTGCCATAGTATACCCAAAAACAACTGCTGCGGCTATTCCCCCTGCTGTAGACTTGACACCCCCAAAAAATGCACCAATGATACCATTTTCATTAACACCTTTTATGGCTCCTTTTGCTAGGGTATATCCAAAACCCGGTAGAGGAATGGTTGCTCCAGCACCAGCAACATTAACTAAAGGTTCATATACTCCTATTGCTGTTAATACAACTCCCATCGTTACAAATATAACTAGTACATGGGGTGGCGATAACTTGGTTCTATCCATTAAAAGTTGGCCTATTACACATATGATTCCACCTATTAAAAATGCATTAATATATATCATAAGGGGCCTCCTTTATGTTTTACAATACCATCTTTATCGAAACCGCATGGGCTATGCTTGGTATAGATTCTCCTTGTTGGCAGCTTGTTGTTGAAAGTAAAGCACCTGTTGCAACAAGTAATATGTGATTACATTCCTTATTAACAAGCTGCTTAAATAAGTATCCACAAAAAACTACTGCACAGCATCCTGCTCCACTTCCACCTGCATGTGTGTCTTGACAATCGTGATTAAAGATTTCTACACCACAGTCAATAAATTTATCTTCTTCTACTTTATAGTTTTCTTTTTCTAATAATTCTATAGCAATTTCTCTACCTATTTTTCCTAAGTCACCGGTTACTATTAAATCGTAGTCACTAGGCATTGATTTTGTATCTTTAAAGTGGTTTACTATCGTATTCACAGCTGCAGGGGCCATAGCTGCACCCATATTATTAACATCATTAATACCTAAGTCTATTACTTTTCCTGTTGTTACATAGGTGATATATGGTCCATGCCCTTTTCTAGATAATATAGCCGCCCCTGAACCAGTTACTGTCCACTGAGCTGTTAATTTTCTTTGATTACCCAACTCTAAGGGATTTCTAAATTGACGTTCTGCTGTTGCAAAGTGACTGGCCGTGGACACAACAACGTAATCCGCATATCCACCATCTATAATCTTTGATCCAAGACCTAAGGATTCTGTTAAAGTTGAACAGGCACTAAATAATCCATAAAAAGGTATTTGCATGTCTCTTGCAGCAAAGTTTGTTGACATTAATTGATTTAGCAGGTCTCCACCCAACATATAGTCAATATCTTGTATATTCATTAATGCTTTTTTTGTTGCTAGACAAATCGCCTCTTTAATGAACTTACTTTCAGCTTTTTCCCAACTTTTTTCGTTGAAAATGTCATCAGATACAGTTTTATCAAAATAGTTCCCTAGAGGACCCTCTCTCTCTTTAGGACCTACTATAGAAGCTACAGATAAAACTGTTGGAGGATTTTTAAATTTTACTGTTTGTTTACCTACTTTTTTAACAGCCACTTCAG
Organism: Serpentinicella sp. ANB-PHB4; assembly: GCF_031432315.1. Taxonomy (NCBI): domain Bacteria; kingdom Bacillati; phylum Bacillota; class Clostridia; order Peptostreptococcales; family Natronincolaceae; genus Serpentinicella; species Serpentinicella sp. ANB-PHB4. The sequence continues at coordinate 10,092 of NZ_JAVKGO010000023.1, read as the reverse complement.
TGCTCCTTTTTATCATTTATTAAACAAAATAATAGATTAAGCCAACAATGACTGAAGATGTTATACCATATACAAGAACTGGACCAGCAACAGTAAACATTTTTGAGCCAACACCTAAGACATAGCCTTCTCTTTTAAACTCCATTGCTGGTGCAACAATTGAATTTGCAAACCCAGTTATAGGGATAATAGATCCTGCTCCAGCCCGCTTTCCTATAAGATCATAAACCCCTATTCCTGTTAATAACGCTCCTATAAATATCATCACTAAAGTAGTCGCATTTGTTGCCTCTAAATGCGTTAACGCAAATTTACCTTCTATATAATCGTGTATTACCTGTCCAAATGTGCATATTAAACCACCGATTAAAAAAGCCCACAAACAATTTTTAATATAATTAGGTTTTGGTTTTTTATCCTCTACAAGTCCTTTGTAGTCATCATTCTCCAATATTTTCATTCCTCCTAGCGTGCTTCTTTTCCAATATAATTAAACGGACTAATTACAATCCTTTCTTCTTCAGTTTTCTTTTCAAAATTATGGATTTTACTTTTTTCATCTATATTTTCTAGCTTTAATGGATCAATATTTAACTTAATATAATAATCGTTACTTTTCACTTCAATCACCTTTTTTAGTTTATTATTAACCAATCTACTAGAGAGCCTATTACTTTTCCAAAAATTAGGGCATACAGAATATATATAACATATCCATCTATTTTAAATCTGCGTACGATGACGGGAATTACATTCATTACTTCTGCTAATGCTGAGGCTAACATTCCAATAAAAAAACCATTAAAAAAACCAAAAATGATTACAACATAAACTCTATTATTAAATATACTTATATCTGTTAGTGATAAAAATGCCGCTATAACACTACCTAAAATTATAATTCCTTCATATTGTCTAATATACTTATAAGTTTTTGTAAGCTGACATAGCCTTGGAACAATATCTAGTAATGTTATTAATGCTACTATTCCACTCCCCACAATTAGTCCATTACCAAATCCAACTATAGGCACGAATATATACTGCATTTTTTACACCCTCAACATTTAATATTTTTATTTTTTATTATTTTTATTATATTCATCCATATTTTGTTGATATAAAAACATTTCTACTTCTAAAGGACTGGGTTCTCTATTTATTCGTTTCTTAAATACATGGTTAAAAAATACTGACATACCAACTCCTATGCCAATTGAATATGGAATTTGCAAAAGTAAGAGCGATTCTTGTTCTTGACCAGTTATCACTTTATAGATTGTTCTATGTGCATCTTTCATATTAACATCGGAATGAAAGTTTATAATAGCTGTTATTGAACCGATGAAAAGAATAAAGCAAACTAATGCTACTTTTAATTTCGTATATTTTCTTGAGTTAATATCTTTATCTTTTTTATTAATAATGACTTCAGGTTCTCCTAGCACATTTATATTTAAGTCCTCTTTATATGAAACAATTGTATTTATTATCTTTATAATTGGAATGATATAAGTGTCTGCGTTAGTGTCTTGTATTTCATACTCTATATTGTCCAATAATACTTTTAATTTTGAGTCATTATTGACATCTATATAAACTAAATCCTTTAAATAAACTCTTTCATTTTCGTTTATATATACTTTGCCTTTTGATTGTATATATATATCTTTCATTCTAGTACCCCTTTAATATTTCAAATTTTTAATACTAAATCTGCTCTCTCAGGTTCACTGTAAGGATCCCTATTAGTATAAAAATAAAAGGCACTTACTCCTATAAAAATAGCTAGGCATAAGAATATAACTCGTTTGTTATTTGATATATAGTTAAGCATATAATCACCTTCCTTTGTGACTTATTATTTACTTAAATATCAATTTAATTCGTTGTTAAATTAGATTTACATAATAAAGTATTTCATAAGCATTAGCATACTATCTATTTCTCTTTTAATATTTAGACACAAAAAAAGAAGACTTTATTTAAGTCTTCTTCATTAATTCCTTCATTACTTTTAATACTTTTTTTTCAATTCTTGAAACTTGTACTTGCGAAATTCCAAGTACATTTGCGATCTCAGTTTGTGTTTTATCTTTAAAATATCTCATTACAATAATTTGTCTTTCTCTTTGATCTAATCTAGACAATACATCTTGTAGTACAATTTTATCGACTAGCTCCGTATTCTCATCGGACTTGCTTTCACTTACTTTATCAATAAGATGAATTGGAGACCCATCATCATGATGAATAACTTCATATAGATATTCTGGTTGTGTATTAGACTCTAATGCCATAACAATTTCTTCTTTCGTGAGCTCTAAATCTTCAGCTATCTCGTTTAATGTTGGTTCCCGTCCTAACTCTTGAAAGAGTTTATCTTTAGATAATTTAACCTTATTTGCAGTTTGTTTTAGAGATCTTGAAACTTTTATTATTCCATCATCCCGTAAAAACCTTTTAATTTCTCCTATAATCATAGGTACAGCATAAGTAGAAAATCTTACATCGAAACTTATATCAAACTTTTTTATCGCCTTAATTAGTCCAATACAACCTAATTGAAATAGATCTTCTTTTTCATATCCTCTATTACTAAATCGATTAATTATACTCCTAACAAGCCCTAAATTATTATTAACTAAAATCTCTTGAGCCCTTGAATCACCATCTTGGGCTTTAAGAATAAGTTCCATTGTTTCTTTATGTTCTAGAATTTCCTTATGTTCCCCTGATAACGCTGGAATATTCATTATATCTACCCCTTACTCTTCATTAAGGCTATTAAACTTTTTCACCATTTTTATTTTAGTTCCACTTCCAACTTCTGATATAACATCCACCTCATCCATAAATGTTTCCATAACTGTAAAGCCCATTCCTGATCTTTCTAGTTCAGGCTTTGAAGTAAACAATGGCTCCATAGCTTGCTTAATATCCTCTATACCATTCCCATCATCTTCTATTATAATCTCTAAAGTATTATCAATTATATTACACTCAACAGTAACACTCCCTAAATTACCGTCGTATCCATGTATTATTGAGTTTGTAACTGCTTCTGAAACTGCTGTTTTAATATCTGCTATTTCTTCTATGGTTGGGTCTAACTGTGCTGCAAAAGCTGCAACAACAACTCTAGCAAAAGCTTCATTCTGTGATTTGCTATCAAATTGTAGTTTCATATGATTTTTATACTCCATTCCTAACACTCCTTTATAAGCTATTCAGTGCATCTAATTGATTTTGATGTTTTCCGATTATACGATACATACCCGCTAAGCTAAATATTTTGTCCACTTTTTCTGAAACCTCTACAACAGCAACTTTACCACCTATTTGGGAAATATATTTATATCTACCAATTATAACACCAATACCTGAACTATCCATAAATCTCATATCACTTAAATTAAAAATCAGGTTTTTACACCTGTTCTTCTTAATTGTATCATCTAGTTCTTGTCTGATTTTTTCAGCAACATGATGATCTAGTTCACCTTTTAACTTTACTATGAGCGTATTTTGAACTAACTGATATTCTAATTGCAAATTATACCCCTCCTTCTACTTAATCACTAAATATTTCTATAAATAAAGTACAAGTCCTTCCATGAAAAAACACTAGTTTTGTTGTTTTTTAGATTGTTTTGCTATATTAATTAAATTTACAAAAAAAAATTAAAAGCAACTGGTTTTTTTATTACCTAGTTGCTTTTAAGACTACTTCCTGATTTTTAAACTTTATTCTTGTATTTCATAATCTCCTGACTTTCCGCCTACTTTTTTTAACACTTTAATCTCTGATATTTTCATGCTTTTGTCTATAACTTTACACATATCGTAAATTGTTAAGGCAGCAATTGAAACAGCTGTTAATGCTTCAATTTCAACTCCTGTCTTACCTGTAGTACTAATTATAGCTTTGATATCAATCTTACTATTTTGTTCGTCTATGTTAAAATGTATGTTTGCACCTGTAATGTTAATATGATGACACATAGGCACTAATTGACTTGTATTTTTAGCTGCCATTATTCCTGCTACTTGTGCAACAGCAAGGACATCGCCTTTTTGAATATCCTTGTTTATAACTCTATTTAAGGTTTTTGTATCCATATAAATACTACCTTGGGCAATTGCTTCTCTTTTTGTATTAAGCTTTACACCCACATCCACCATTTTCGCTCTGCCTTCTTCATTGAAATGAGTTAATTCATCCATACCTTCACCCTCTATCTATCTAAAGAAATATATTGCTTTTCCATATTACTTATTGCCTCATTTATTAAAAATTCTTCATCCAGATTACTCTCCGAATCTATAATTTTATTCAATCTAGGCCTAGTTACTGGATGTTTTGGTAAAAATACAGTGCAACAGTCTTCAAAGGGAAGAATAGATGTTTCATAGGTACCAATTTTTTTTGAAAGGTCAACTATGTCTACCTTATCCATTGCAATTAAAGGACGAAATACAGGGAGATCAACCGCATTATTTGTCACATGCAAGCTTTTTACTGTCTGACTAGCTACTTGGCCAATACTTTCTCCAGTTACCAATGCTTCACATCCTTGATCTAGGGCAACCCTTTGAGCAATTTTCATCATAAATCTACGTGATAGAATAGTCATTTCTTCTTCGGGGCATTTTTCATTTATTTCCTGCTGGATTGGTAGTAAGTTAACAGAATATAACTTTAAGTTTCCTGTATACTGGTAAAGAATTTTTGCCAAGTCTATTACTTTTTCTTTTGATCTATCACTAGTAAAAGGATAGCTATGGAAGTGAATTGCATCTATCTCAACACCTCTTTTTCCAACTAACCAACCTGCTACTGGACTATCAATTCCTCCTGAAAGAAGCAGTAATGCTTTTCCATTAGTTCCTAAAGGTAATCCTCCAAAACCACTTACTTTCTTACTGTATACAAATGCTATGTTTCTTACTTCAATATAAATAGTCAAATCCGGATTGTGCACATCAACTTTAATATCATCAAATTGACTTAGTACATACCCACCAACTGTTCTACTTAATTCTAATGAATTTAACTCAAATGACTTATCTGCTCTTTTAGATTCAATTTTAAATGTTTTTATTTCTTGTTCTTCTAAATTTTCTTTCACTTCTTTTACTGCCATTTCTTTGAGTAATTCTAAATTAACTTCAATCTTTTTTGCAACACTTACTGAAACTACACCAAAAACCTTTCTAACACGATCAAGAATATCATGTTCATCGTATTCTTCATCATTAAAATCAATGTATATTCGACTATGCTCTTTATATACTTTTAACTTTCCAATATCGGATATTGCATTTCTAATATGCTTTACTAATTTATCTTCAAAGAACCTTTTATTTAATCCCTTTAGTGCTATCTCGCCATATCTTATTATAAGGACTTTATCCACTTTGTCACCTCTTTATTATTTTTCTTAACTTCTGTACTTCATTTTTCATCTGTTCTACAGTATAGTCTATTTCTTCTTTCGTTGTAAACTGACTTAAGCTAATACGTATAGCACTGTCAATTTGCTCATGCTTTAAACCCATTGCTTCTAATACATGACTTATATCTTTTTTTCTTGATGTACATGCAGATCCGGATGAAATAAAAATTCCTTTTTGCTCTAAACTATGAAGCATAATCTCACTTCTTATTCCTAGAATTGAAACATTTATAATATTGGGTAGGTAATTTTCATTATCATCACTGTTAAAATGAATCTCTTCTATATTTTGATCTAAACAATTATAAAAGTAAGTTTTTAGTTTATTAATTTCATTTAATCGCTCTACATGATTTTTATCAAATATAAGCTCTACTGCTTTACTAAATCCTATTATACCAGGTACATTTTCGGTTCCTGCTCTTAGATTATACTCTTGGCTTCCACCAAAGATTATAGGACTTATTTTTACACCAGGTCTAATATATAGTCCACCGACGCCTTTAGGCCCATGAATTTTATGACCACTTATGCTATAAGCATCAATTTTAGTTTTTGCTATATTCACTTTAATTTTTCCATAGGCTTGTACTCCATCAACATGAAATAAGGTTTTAGGATTTATTTTTTTTATTAAATGACTTATCTCTTTGACCGACTGTATACTGCCCACTTCATTATTTGCATGCATTATGCTTACTAAGGCTGTATCCGGTCTAATACTTTTTTTAAATTGATCTAAACAAACAAAGCCTTGTTTATCAACATCAAGATAAGTAATATCATAGCCGTTGTTTTTAAGCGCATCAAAAGTACTTAATATGGACTTATGTTCAATTCTTGTTGTCACAATATGTTTTCCTATTCTTTTATTGCTATTAATCAGACCGTTTATAGCTAAATTATTAGCCTCTGTTCCTCCAGATGTAAAAATAAAATCTTTTTCTGCGCAACCTATTGACTTTGCAATGATATTCCTAGCTCGTCTTATTTCCTTTTCTGTTTCTAAACCCTTCTTATGTAAGGATGATGGATTTGCATATAAATTCCTTAGTGCAGATGTTATCACTTCGATAACTTCTTCATAAGGTTTTGTACTTGCAGCATTATCTAAATAAACTTCCATTTAATTTCCTCCAAAAATTACATACTGCTAATATATTAGCGAAATTATTGATTTTTGTAAACCTATATTTATGTCAAATATAAATTGCCTTTACAGACATAGTATTACCTTTTAAAAATAGACCATTCTTCTTGAACATCGAGAATCCTATTTAAAAACCTAAAGTTTCACCAACTAAATACACACTAAAATCTATATCCATTGGCTTGTTGTTAATTACAGTTGTAATATTACACATACGTTCATTGCTACGACAATCCATACATTTGCCACTTACACTACATGGTGTGTTTAAACCTAAACGTCTTGCATTTAGTGGACAACTCTCATTTTTAATTCTATTAATGGCACTATTATAATCTGGACATATTTTATTAGTACCACAAATAACTACCACTCTCTTAGGTCCAAAAAACATGGCTGCAACCCTATTTCCCACGCCATCTATGTTAATGATTTCACCATTCTCGGTAATAGCATTACTACTTGTAAGGTATATATCTGAGTTAAAGGACGCTTTTCGCCTCTCTTCATTTTGATATTTTGAATCTGTCATCCAATGCCAATAAACAGTATTACCCCGTTTTGTTAAACTTTTGTATAGATCCAGTTCCTTTATTGTCATCGAGCCACCAATGCCCACTTTATCATTTATATTAATGGTTTCCTTTAAGAGTATTTCTTTTAACTGGTGTCTATTATTAAAATATGTTGAATTTATATTTCTATTATTTAAATTATTAATTACTTTTTTTATGCGCTGATCCATTGTAAGCCTCCTTCTCCTACAAGTTATAACCACATTATATAACATACATTTTGTTTTATCAAAATATGCAATAAAAATTTTGTCAAGGTGTTGCACATTTTGTCGTAATTTGTTATAATTTATTTATGGTTATCCCCCTGATAACCTCGAATATAATCTCTATTCCCAATACCCCTTTTAAACAAACCACATTTTAGAATGTGGCCGGGCAATTGCCCGGTTTTTTTTATTTTTTGAAATTAAAATTCTTTTATAATATAGTTTTTTTACAACATACTATTATAAAGGAGGTGTTAACTTTTGAGTAAGCCAAAAGTAGCAATTATTTTTACTGGTGGTACGATCTCAATGTCAATAGATCCAAGAATTGGTGCAGCAATTCCATCATTAGAAAATGACGAAATTTTATCACTTGTAACAAATATAGATAAGTACGCTAAACTAGATGTTATTAATTTTTCAAATATACCAGGTCCACATATGACACCACACCTAATGATGGAATTAAAAGAGATTGTTGAAGCCCAACTTTTACGTGATGATATATGTGGTGTTATTGTTACTCATGGTACGGATACATTAGAAGAAACAGGTTATCTATTAGACTTAACAATTAACAATGACAAACCAATTGTTATGGTAGGGGCAATGAGAAACAGTTCAGAATTGGGCTATGATGGACCTAGTAACTTGGCAGCTGCTGTATGCACTGCTATTTCGCCATTAAGTCGTAAAAAAGGAACGCTCGTCGTAATGAATAATGAAGTTAACGCGGCAAGTGAAGTGACAAAGACAAACACACTGAGTCTAAATACATTTAAATCTCTTGACTTTGGACCTTTAGGAATTGTTGATAACGATGAAGTGATATTCTATAGAAAAGTAATAAGCAGACAACATATAATGACAAATCAATTAAACACTAATGTTGATTTAATAAAATGTGTTTCAGGAATGAATTCTAAGCTTATAGAATGTTCTATCAACACAGGAGCAAAAGGAATTATATTAGAGGCTATGGGAAGAGGTAATATTCCACCTGAAGCTTTAAAAGGCGTTGAACTAGCAATTAAATCAAATATAGCAGTAGTTCTGGTATCAAGGTGCCCAACGGGTAGAGTTATGGACAATTACGGATATGAGGGTGGCGGAAATGAACTTAGAAAAATGGGTATAATCTTTGGAGGAGATTTAGCTGGACAAAAAGCTCGGATTAAATTAATGCTTGCTCTAGGAAAAACATCTAATCTAGATAATATCCGTGAAATAATTGAAAATAATCAATATCAATAAAATCTACTTTAATCGTAATGGTCAGCTCCTTTACGATTTTTTTATTTTATTATTTCATATTAAAAGTAAGTTAGATGTTTACATAACTTTATGCTAAAATAAATAGATAACGTATTATAGTATAAATGGAGGCCATCATGAAAGTAATTAATTATCCTTGTAATAAAACTATAAAGCTCCCAAAGGTTCTTAGTGCATTTAAGGACAAACGTATTTGTATTTTTGATATTGAAACAACAGGGCTAAATAGACATAACGATAAAGTTATTCTCATAGGTTATTTTTCTATTATTAATGGTAAAGAAACTGAGATCAAGCAGATTTTTGCTGAGCATCCAAATGAGGAAAAAACGTTATTAAATTACTTTGTCAACGAGGTATTAAATTTTGATATTTTTATTACATTTAACGGCCAGAGTTTTGATATTCCTTTTCTTCAAACTCGACTAAACCATCATAACATAGAATTTAACCTTTTTCGTTTAGATCATATAGATCTGTTTAGATATGTAAAGGCATATAAATATCATTTAAATTTAGATAACTTAAAACTAAAGACTATTGAGAAATTTTTAGGTATCATTCGAGATGACACAATTACAGGTAAAGAAAGTGTTGCTTTGTACACATATTTTGTAAATACTCAGTGTAAAAAATCATTAGAAAAAATATTATTACACAATTTTGAAGATATTTTACATCTTGGTGGAGTATTAGAAATCTTAAATTATTTACCTTTACATGAACAAGAGTTTGCTACAATTCGTCATAAAATCAGTTGTCATAATACTTCAGTATTATTTACTTATAAATTACGTGATATAAAAATAGTAGAGAATAAGTTATTTATAACAGGTACCACTAATACTTCTAGTCGACAGGATATTATCTACCATGACTTCATGTACCAATTTAAGTGGTCGCCTCAAAAGGGGAATTTTGATATTGAATATATAGTAAATCGGCATGATCTAACTAGTGAAAAGTTTTTTTACGCTATTGATCTAAAAGACTTTAGATTTATAGATTCATTAGATAGTAATAAAATTATTAATGATAATCTAATTCTAGCTACCTCTCAAGAATATAACTTTGATTTGCTTTCTTTATTGATTAATAGTACTATAAATCACGTATGTGGTAACATATCGGCTTAATTGATTTGGCCAGTATTAAAATTAACTAAGATATAATTTACTAACTGCACTAAATCTCATTAATTTTTTAACACATCATATTTTTAAAATGGTATCTTTCACAAAATAGCAATTTTTTGATCCATCAACAGTATATGTAATAGTACGTAAAATGAATAAACATATTTAAACAAAAAAAAGATAGATATTTAAATAAATATCTATCTTTCACATTGGTGCCCAGAGGCGGAATCGAACCACCGACACGGGGATTTTCAGTCCCCTGCTCTACCGACTGAGCTATCTGGG
>NZ_JAVKGO010000022.1:0-13032 GCF_031432315.1 Serpentinicella sp. ANB-PHB4 | reverse complement strand
AAGTTAATAAAACAAGTTTAAAAAACTAAGAAAACAAGAGTAAATGTAAGAAAAAACAAGATTATATAGGGAGGAAAAGAAATGACAGACAATCAAAAAAAGGGTAATTCATGGGCATTGCTACCAATGTTAGTATTTTTATTAGTCTATCTGGTTACATCTATCGTTTTGAGAGATTTTTACAAGATGCCTGTAAGTGTAGCATTTTTAGTAGCAAGTATAGTGGCAATTGCCATGAACAAAAAAGAAAGTATAAATGACAAAGTAGAAATCTTTTGTAAAGGTGCCGGTAATAGTAATATTATTCTTATGTGTATGATCTTTATTTTAGCAGGTGCCTTTGCTCAAGTTGCAAGGGATATGGGTGCAGTAGAATCTACTGTAAACTTAGGACTTAGTATTTTACCTGGAAATATTCTTATCGCCGGTGTATTTATCATTGGTTGTTTTATTTCCCTATCCATTGGTACTTCCGTAGGTACGATTGTAGCCCTATCACCTATGGCTGTAGGCATTGCGGAAACGATTAATATTCCTATGGGGTTAGCCTTAGGCGCAGTAGTAAGTGGTGCTATGTTTGGCGATAATTTATCTATGATATCAGATACTACTATTGCCGCAGCTAGAACACAGGGTTGTGATATGAGGGATAAGTTTAAAATGAACTTTAAGATTGTCGTACCCGCAGCAGTAGTTACAGCAATTATATTTATAGTAATTAATATGGGGAACACCGTAGTGCTAGAGGATCATTATGAGTACAGTATTCTAAAAGTATTAGTGTATGTTTCTGTTTTAGCTGCAGCATTATTAGGTGTAAACGTGATGGTTGTTTTATTAGGAGGCACCTTATTTGGCGGTTTTATAGGAATATATACAAATGCATTTGATATTTGGGGATTTGTAAAAGCAATCGAGAGTGGGATTATGGGAATGTCACAAATTATTATAATATCCCTTTTAATTGGTGGAATAGTTGAGGTTATAAAATTTAATGGTGGTATTGACTTCTTATTAAGCTTTATAAAAAGTAAAATTAAGCGTAAAAAAGGTGCTGAATTAGGTATAGGTATATTAGTGAGTTTAGTAAACATGTGTACAGCAAATAACACCATTGCTATTGTGACTGCAGGACCTATTGTAAAGGATATTGCAAATGAGTATGAAATAGACCCAAGAAGATCAGCAAGCTTAGTAGATACATTTTCGTGTTTTTGCCAAGGGTTAATACCTTATGGTGCACAACTTCTTGTTGCAGCAAGTATTGCAGGAATTTCAAGTATAGAAATAATGAGATACTTATATTACCCTTATTTAATGGGTGCATGCGTACTTTTAGCAATCGCTTTTGGCATTCCAAATTTGAAAAAAGCCCATGCAAACTAATGAAATAAATGATTTTGATAACTCCCTTAGATTTAAATCTGAGGGAGCTTATTTTTGCAATATAAATTATCCATTAATTATGTTTTGACTTGTTTTGACATAGGTGTTATATTATTCCTATTAAAGTGAGGTGGGAGGAAATTGAAAAAAATTTTATTAGTCGAAGATGATTTAACATTAGCACAAGGGATAGAATTCTCTCTTAAAAGGGAGAGTTATCAAGTTCAAGTAGCACATACTTTAGAAGATGCAGAAAAACTGTTTAATTGTCAATCATTCGATCTGATCCTTTTGGATGTGATGTTACCAGATGGGAGCGGCTATAGTTTATGTGAAAAGATTAGAACTACCTCTCAAATCCCTATTATATTCCTAACTGCCTGTGATGATGAAGTAAATATTGTCTTGGGATTAGATATAGGAGGCGATGATTATATTACAAAACCTTTTAGGGTTAAAGAGTTGATCTCCCGGATCAAGGCAATCTTAAGACGAGGGAGTAATAACAATATACAAGGGACTATTCACTCTGGCCCGATTACTTTAGACATTTTAAAAGGAAAGCTATGGAAAAATGGCTATGAAATTATATTGTCACCAATGGAATGGAAATTGATTAATATATTTATTCAAAACCCTTCTCAGCTTTTATCTAGAAATACCATTATACAAAAGATATGGGACGACTCAGGTGAGTTTGTAGACGATAACACTTTATCTGTGTACATTAGAAGATTAAGAGAAAAAATTGAAAACGACCCATCAAAGCCTGAACATATAGAGACTGTAAGAGGGATGGGTTATAGGTGGAAAATCTAAGTGGGATGTGGGAGATAGAAAATGATATCGCTGTTGAGAAACAAAGAAGTAAAAAGATATATTGTAATTATTATACTTTTACATATTTTATTGAGCGTTATTATAGTAGGCAGTTTTAGAAAAAATGCTGAAAAGCTTCATAGACAAGTAGTTAGTGAAAACATAGCTGCACTGGGTAGTATTTTAAATAGGTATCCTCAACTGGAAAGGGAAACCATTACCTTTTTCACTGGGAACTATACTGACGCAGATTTAGAGACGGGTTTAGAAATTGCAACAAAGTATGGCATTAATGAAGATATGCCGCTACATGTAAACAATACTTTCAGGGAATTTTATCGTAGGCACCAACACTCTCTATTTTACACTGGAATGTTATTTTTACTATTATCTTTAATCGTATACTTGATTATCTTAAGCATGATCTATCGTAAAATTCGTAACTTCTCCCATTATGCGGAATCGATCGTAGAGGGGGACTTTGAATCGATATTAGAAATTCAAGAAGAAGGAGACTTTGCTGTACTAACACTACAATTTAACGATATGGCAAAAAGGCTACAGGGAACGTTACAGAGTTTAGAGCAGGAAAAAATATATTTAAAAGATACAATCTCCGATATTTCTCATCAACTTAAAACACCACTGGCCTCTATAAAGATGTTTAATGAATTATTAATTGATGGGGAAATTAATAATTCAGAAACAGCATTAAATTTTTTGGATAAGAGCCAAGGACAAATCGATCGAATGGAATGGTTAATAAAAAATTTATTAAAAATGGCTAAATTGGAAATTCAATCTATAGATTTTAACAACAAACTAGCTAACCTTAATGATACGATAGAAAAATCAATACTTCCTTTAAAAGTAAATGCACAAAATAAAAATCAAAGCATTAATACTTGCTTAGATAGTAATATAGCATTGATCCATGATGAAAAGTGGCTTGGAGAAGCTATAAGCAATGTTGTTAAAAATGCTTTAGAGCACACACCAGAAGGTGGTAAAGTTTCCATAGAAACAGAAGAAACGCCATTAGCTGCACGAATATATATTTCTGATGAAGGACAAGGTATTTCATCAGAAGATTTACCCCACGTCTTTAAAAGATTTTACAAAGGCAAAAACAACCTTAAGTCAGAAAGTACAGGAATAGGACTTGCTCTAACGAAGGCAATTATCGAAAATCAAAATGGTACGATCATGGTAAAGAACAATAAAAAAGGAATTACATTTACGATTGTATTATTCAAAGATGAAAGTTATTAGAATGGGGAGATGCCAAGCATCTCTTTTTTCTTACAAAATTGTAAGGAAAACTTTCATCTTCAAGTAAGCTTAAGGAGCTATAATAAATGTACAGAAAAAGTAAAAAAGGGAGGAAAGAGATGATGGAGATATTAAAGACAGAAGGTTTAAATAAAACTTACAAAACAGGAGAACAAAAAATAGAAGCCCTAAAGGATATAAATATTTCAGTTAATCAAGGTGAATTCGTTGCAGTTGTAGGACCAAGTGGGTCTGGAAAAAGTACATTGCTACATTTGTTAGGTGGTCTAGATCGGCCAACAAAAGGCAAGGTTAAGGTAGATAATACCGATATTTACACCATGAACGAGAATAATCTTTCTATTTTTAGAAGAAGAAAGGTAGGATTTATTTTTCAATTCTATAACCTTATTCCAGTATTAACAGCAGAAGAAAACATTGCCCTGCCGGCTATGTTAGATAACAGACCTGTTGATCCTAAATATTTAGAAGAAGTTTTAGGACTTTTAGGTCTAAAAGAGAGAAGAAATCATTTTCCATCACAACTTTCCGGTGGACAGCAACAGAGGGTCTCTATAGGTAGAGCTATGATTTATAAGCCTTCCGTAATTTTGGCTGATGAGCCAACAGGTAATTTAGATAGTAAGGCGAGTAAGGAGGTTGTAGAGTTACTGAGGTACTCCGTAAAAAAGTATAATCAAACATTAATCATGATTACCCATGATATCAAAATTGCCGAAGAAGCCGATCGGGTATTACGGATCGAGGATGGAGATATCGTTAAAGATGAGGTGATCAACAGATGAAAACCTTAAGTCAATTAGGTAGTCGTTATTTAAAGGAACAAAAAAAGCGTACTATTTTGACCATAATAGGAATTATCATTTCAGTATCAATGATTACTTCTATTGGAACCATGATGTATAGTTTAGAGCAACATGAATTGCAAAGGGTTAGAGAAACCAGTGGAACAAATCATGTAGCATTTGTAAATGTAGGGCATGAAGAATATGGATATATTAAAGAAAATGCAAGTTTTGAAAAAACAGCAAAGTCAGTTTTAGCTGGTAGCAGCTACGTGGAAAAATCAAGTAAAATAAATGCAATAGAAATGAAGGGGTATGAATCTGACTACCTTGAAATGAGAAATATGTTGCCAATAGAAGGGAGATTACCGGAAAATCAAAATGAAATTCTGCTAGAACGATGGAAAGCTGCTGAACTTGGTATTGCAATCGGAGATTCCATCACTTTGCCCATTGGTCATTTTGAAATGAATGATCGAATTATAGGCAGGCGAGAGTGGAATGATGAAGTAATATTTAGGTCCCTTACAACAAAATCTTTCACCCTAGTGGGTTTACTAGAAAGCAATAGACATAGCCAGGCACGTAATCACTCCCAAGCTGTTGTAGACTTAGCGTGGGCGGAATCAGTAAACACTTCAGATGATGTCACCACTATTGCAAGAGTAAAGGAAGGCTTACCTATAGGAGAAACCATACTAAATGTACAAAATACATTAGAGCTAGCACAGGAAAATGTGGAACATAACTATGTGCTTATTAGACGAGAAGCGGGAGAAATTAGCCCTGAAATATTAGCGATAGTTATATTTCTGATCACTTTAGTTTGCGTAGCTACTGTAGCAGTAATTTACAATGCTTTTCATATCTCTGTCATTGAACGAATTAAACAGTTCGGGGTAATGCGCTCTATCGGTACGACACCAAAGCAAATAAGGACATTGGTATTTCATGAGGCAACTCTATTAGGTTTAATAGCCATCCCCTTGGGATTAGTCACCGGATTCTATGCAACCAAATTACTTTTTTATTTATTTACCATTGGAGAATATTCAACCTTTAACAATGTGGTGATTCAAACTACTCCTGTGGTTCTTATCGGAAGTTCAATTATTGCTATGGTATCCATCTATTTATCGGCTTTTAGTCCTGCACTAAGTGCAGGGAGAGTGTCGCCCCTAGATGCAATTTTTCAGCATAGGTCGTTGAAAAAAGAGAAAAATACCAAAGGTGGTGTGCTATTAGGCAAAGCATTTGGAACAGAGGGTCTTCTAGCCTATAAAATCCTTCGGAGAAACAGAAAAAGGTTGTTAATTACTGCCTTTTCTCTAAGTATTAGTGTCATTATGTTTATGGTGTTTAGTGTATTTAGTGCCTATGCCTTTAGGTTAAATGAAGGTAGATATGGATTTACTGGAGATTTTATTTTGCAACAAGAGTGGTCTTCGGAAGGATTATATACCGAAGAAGATGTAACAGATATTCAAGCATTAGAGGGCTTGAAAGAAGTGATTCCAGTAAGAAATCTTCATACCAGCATTATTATGGAACCGGATAAAATTATAGAGGAATTAAGACAGCGAGATCAGTATATTGAAAAGGATGGAGTTCTATATAATAGCTTTATTAGAGGATATGATGATGAGCAATTGAAAGCTGCGAGCAAGGAACTTCAGAAGGGTTCTATAGATATAGAAGTGATGAACAGAGAACGTGGTATATTAGTAGTCCAAAATGCTAGGTACTATGACGATGGTAAATTAACTATTGGACCTATGACTAACCTCCAAATAGGTGACGAAATAAAAATTGATCTAGAAAATTATCGCATAGAACAAAATACCCAGGCTAAAGAGGAAAATCTTATACCTTTAAAGGTTATGGGAATCGTAGAAAAGGCAACAATCGGGGGAGAATATGCCAACTATGCAGGAATAGGAATAGTAACAACAAAGGAAGTCTATGAAGAGGTAACAGGTAAACAAGGTTACGATATTATTTATGTTAATATAGAAGAAGAACATTACAACAATATTGTATCAGGACTAAACGATATTGTTAATAGACATCCAGAGGCTATGGTTATAGACAATATTGCAAACAACAGAATAACGGAACAAACAAAATTCGAAGTATCCGTGTTGATATATGGTTTCATTACCTTAATTACGCTAATTGGGGCCTTAAATATCATTAACACCATAAGCACCAATCTAATTACTCGAACAAAGGAGTTCAGTATGCTACGGGCAGTAGGAATGAGTCCTAAAAGCATGAGAAAAATGATTCGTTTAGAGGCCATATTCAGTAGTATAATAGGAACTATTTTTGGTTTAATAATTGGAAACCTTTTAGGGTATTTCCTGTACACTTTAATGACAGACTTTAGAGAATTACCATGGGAATTTCCAATAGAAGCAAATATGATCGCTTTAATAGGTACTGTTCTAATAGCACTACTTGCTGCCATTGCACCACTTAGAAAGATGGCTCGAATGAACATAACAGCAACCTTGAGAGAAGAGTAATAAATTAGTAATACAAGTTATATACTTCAATACTACTTTTAAAAGATGATTTCTGGTATACAGAAGTCATCTTTTTTATTCAATTTATATTTAATTACACAATATCTTCTATTGATAGTACTAATTAATAGAGCTATAATTTAGAAGTATCATACGCTATATAGTATTTTTAAAAACGTAGCAATAAGGAACATTTTTCATATGTTAATCGTCTAAATATACTTAAGGAGGGGTCGACTTGAAAAATGAAAATAAAATTTTAATAGCGCTACTAGTGCTAATTTTGATGTCCTGGTTATTTTGGAACAGCACCAGACAGGTAAATAACCGAGTAATGAGCTTACAAAATCAAGTATCAGGTTTACAAAACCAAGTTCAGCAATTAAGTTCTCGTATATCAAGTGTTGATACAAGTATTCATAGTATAAGAGAAGATGCAAGACCATGGACAACTGGGGAGATACAGTTCTTAGAAGTAAAAGATGGAGAAGCGGATATAAACATAAGTTGGCGTTTAAGAGAATACAAAAAAGGTTCGGAGGTTGCCCTGCATTACCGATTAGGAGATACTGGTGAATTTAATAAAGTCATTGCAACAAAAGCTGATGGATACTACGATGCAACAATAACTGTTGAAGTTGAAGTAGAGCCGATGATCTATATGATGACTAGCAAAGTAGAAAAAAGAGGGAATCAAAATAAGGAAAGTCATGTTATAGACGAAAAACAAAATTTTCCTTATGAAAAAGAGAAATACTCAACTTTAACTTACTACATATCGGTGAATGATGGAGATACAGTTCAAACGATGGAAAGTAGAGTAGTTAACCTAGATAAAATTAACCATCAACTATTTGGCACTGTAAACGTAGACATTAACTACGATGCAAACGCAAATAAATTTCATGTGTTTTTCATAGAAGATTATGTAACAAACCCGGAAAACAAAATTGTTGAGGTTTTATTTCAAACAAGAAAAGCAGGAAAAGTTGTTGAGGAGTGGAAAATTGATAACAACGATGAACACATAACAAGGGGTCATGAATTCCGTAAGAAAACATTAGAACCAGCAAAAGATTTTAATGATACTTATATACTGATTGAATACGATACGGGAATAGAAGTAGAAAGAAAAATGAACCTACCATAATATTACAGGGCAGATATTTAAAGCTGTAATAATAAACACCGATTAGGGTGACGATAAAAAGTCATCTTAATCGGATTTTTTTGTTTGCCAACTTAATAAGTGCTTAATCGTCACACCATAAAAATCAGTTCATATAATAATTTGAGCAAGTTGTTAAAAACTGAGATGAGGAGTGATCAATTGTGACGCAAACAGAATTTAAAGAATTTTTGAAAATAAAAGGGCAAGGCATCAGTAAATATTATACGGAAGGAAAAGTACTGGGGCTTAACGCAATTAATGATATAATTAAGTGGGCAAAAGGCGTTGAAAGAGTTTTTGAAGTAGACTTAGATGTTATTGTAAACAGTCATGAAGAGACTGTACATTTATTAAATAAGGTTGATCAGTCATATGGGATGAACAAACAAAAATCTAAATCTATAGCTGCAATTAAAGCCTATTATGAGTTTAGAAATGGACGTGAATATATATAAAAAATTAAGTCATAAAAAGTCAAGTAAATTATTTGATTTTAGAAACAGTATGGCTATACATTAAAATAATTCAATAGACACTCCTTAGGGTGTCTATTGAATTATTAAGAAGTGATAAATGTTAGCAGTGGTGATCTTCTTCAGCATCTTTCTTAGTTTCATGAACAGTACCACGAGGGTGCTCCGGTGGTGCATAAATTGAGTACAGTTTAAGTGGTGTACAGCCGGTGTTTATTAAGTTGTGCCATTTACCAGCAGGTATAAATATTGCATAGTCATCATAAACGCTTTCTTGAAAATCTAAATGATCTTTCCTGTCACCCATTCTTACAATTCCTTGCCCTTGTTCAATACGGATAAATTGATCATGGTCTTCATGAACCTCTAAACCAATATCATCACCGGATTGAATACTCATCAAGGTCAGTTGTAAATATTCTCCTGTCCATAAAGCAAGTCGAAAATTAGTATTTTGCTTCGTAGCTTGCTCAATATTAACGACATAGGGGTGTGGTCCATAGTCCTTTAACGGTATATGAGGTGGCTGCCAGCCTGGATGCTGCATAGGTGGGTTGTTCCAGTAAGGATATGGGTATGGTCTATAAGGATTATGCATAGGCGGATTATAGTGCCCAGGATTTGGATAAGGATGATAAACATTATACATTGTAGTATTCATTCCTTTCATAAGTTTTCTTTATTTCTTTATATTGTATGTTAGTTATTAGAAGAAGGTGATTTGAATAAGTAGGAATATTAAAATAATCAAGATCAAAAATATTATTAAATAGCAGTCTAAAAGAGTATGTTATAATTGGAATAATAATGGGGTGAATATTATGATATTTAAAGAATACAAAAATCTAAAAATTGTTGTATCAATTGTTTTAGGTATTTTAACAATTGGCACCGTTGGTTATATGCGGTTGCTTGATGTAAGCGTAATCGATGCGTTATACATGACGGTTATCACGATATCAACAGTAGGATATACAGAAGTGGGAGAAATGACTGATGCAGCCAAAATCTTTTCAATGATTATTATTTTTATGGGGTTAGGTACTGTGGGTTATTCCTTTACACGAGTCGTTACATTCTTTATTGAAGGCGCATTTAAAGAAACATGGAGGAGGCGTAAAATGGAAAAGCAAATAGCAGAACTTAAAAATCATTACATATTATGCGGTGCTGGTGAAACCGGGCAAAGTGTCATAAGCCAATTTGAAAAAAGTAAAGTTGACTTCGTAGTGATCGAAGAAAAAGAAAAAGTGGTTAATGAATTACTAGAACGAGGCATATTAGTAATTCATGGCGACGGAACTCATGAAGAGGCACTGAAGAAAGCTAGAATAAAAGAGGCTAAAGGTTTAGTTTCAGCACTTCCTGAGGATGCTTTAAATGTTTTTACAGTGCTCACGGCAAGACAGATGAACGAAAATCTATATATTGTTTCCCGGGCGGTAGAAGTTAATTCTAGAGAAAAACTAAAAAAAGCCGGTGCCAACAATACTATTTCTCCTAATGAAATTGGGGGTATGCGCATGGCTTCCTTTGTAATTCGCCCTGCTGTTATATCTTTTTTAGATATTATCACCCACGCTGGAGATGTTATTTTAGATTTAGAAGATGTACTAATTTGTGATACTTCTAAATTAAAAGGACAAAGTTTAAAGGAAGCTAAAATTCCCGAACGTACAGGACTTATCGTACTAGCAGTTCAGAAAAAAGGTGAGAGTACACCAAGATTGAATCCTAGTTATGATGAAATTTTAGATTCTGGTGATGCAATGATTGTGTTAGGCCAAGAGGATCAAGTTAATAAGCTCAGGCAAATTGCCTGTGACAGTGGAAAAAGGGATCCTATAAATCGCTTAAAAGAGAACCAGTAGTTTTTGTGGTTCGATAATTCTAAATGATAAAAGACAAAGTGCATTATTTAAATATAGAAACAAATAATAAAAATACATAGACGTTCTATGTGTTTTTATTTTATAAAATACAAATATATAAAAGGAGATAAAATGATAAATAATACAAGAGAAATTGGGTGGAATTTTAATAATAGTTATGCAGGGCTCCCGAAGTTGTTTTTTTCAAGTCAGGATCCAACACCGGTACGCAACCCTAAATTAGTTATTTTAAACGATTGTTTAGCTGAATCTTTGGGATTAGATGCACAGCTATTACGAAGTGAGGATAGTATATCGGTTTTTGCAGGAAATAGCATTCCTGAAGGTGCTAAACCCTTAGCACAAGCATATGCAGGGCATCAATTCGGGCACTTTACAATGTTAGGAGATGGTAGAGCTATATTAATTGGCGAGCAGATAACTCCTGAAGGAAAAAAGGTGGACATTCAACTGAAAGGATCTGGGAGAACACAGTACTCTAGAGGTGGGGATGGCCGAGCAGTTCTTGGTCCAATGCTTCGAGAGTATGTTATCAGTGAGGCAATGTATGCCCTTGGCATTCCAACAACCCGCAGCTTAGCTGTTGTAACAACTGGAGAATCAGTAATGAGAGAAAAAGAGCAAACCGGAGCAATTTTAACCCGTATAGCTAGTAGTCACATCCGTGTAGGTACTTTTCAATATGCTTCCAGTTGGGGAACAGTTGAGGAATTACGAGCATTAGCAGATTATACAATACAAAGGCATTTTCCAGAAATAGAAAAGACACAGAACAAGCACCTAAATTTACTAAAAGAAGTTATTAATAGACAAGCTACTTTAATTGCAAAGTGGCAATTGATTGGTTTTGTTCATGGAGTGATGAATACAGACAATATGGCCATAAGTGGTGAAACCATTGATTATGGTCCTTGTGCTTTTATAGATAAATATGATCAACAAACTGTATTTAGCTCTATAGACCGGCAAGGAAGGTATGCTTATGGCAATCAGCCATTTATAGCAAAATGGAATATTGTACGTTTTGCAGAAAGTATTTTACCCTTATTAAATGATGATCAAGCAAAAGCAATAAAACAGGCAGAGAATGCTATTGAACAATTTGATGTAGTGTACCATCAAAAATGGCTTCGTGGGATGAAAGCAAAGTTGGGAATAATTAGTGACGAAGGACAACAGGATGAGTTGCTCATTGAGGAAATACTTGCTATAATGGAAAAATATAGTGCAGATTACACAAATACCTTTGTAGCTTTAACCTTTGAAAAGAGTAATGATACAAAGTTATTTAATTCAGCCGAGTTTAAAGATTGGTATAAAAAATGGCAAGATAGGATTCACAGACAAAATGAAACGAAAGATGCTTCTCAGGAATTGATGCGTATAAACAATCCTGCAGTTATTCCTAGAAATCATAAAGTTGAACAAGCACTAAAAGCTGCTGAAGAAGGGGATTATAGTATTTTGAAAGCACTTCTTAATGTCCTTTCAGAACCTTACAATCATTCTTGTAACCAAGGCGATTACGCAACACCACCATCATCCAATCTTCCTTACAGAACATATTGTGGCACTTAATATATATAAATATAACTAAAAGTTTCCTGGGAAAAGGCGTTCTAGTTGGAAATGTTAATAACAACGAATATAGTATGGTTGTGGATCCAAATTCAAAATTAGAAATTAATAATATTCATAATTCAGAATTTATTTTTGAAACTATAGTTAGACCTGGAATTCAGGGAAAAGAAGAAGTGCAATCTGAAAACATTTTGTTATCTGGGGGAGGTGCTGAAGAGCAGGTTCCAAAAACAAATGTTAAGTTAGTAATTAACATCATAGGAGGTATTTTACTAGCATCATTGGTGCTCTCTTTACGTAAAGATATTAAGAATAGGTCTAGTTATAGTGGATTTTAGTAGTTAAATGTATAGGAGGTGTTGTTTTTTGAGACGAAGTATTTTTGTTATTTGCTTCATAGTAACTTCGATTTTAATTACTGGTTGTAATACGTCCAGTAACAGTGATGCTATAGAAGATATTACTATATCAGAAAAAATTTCAAATTATCTATTGGATAAAGGATACAATATAGTTCTAGAAGAGGGTAAGACTGAAGAGTATGTTTTAGAGAAAGAACTTTTGTTACCTGAAGCAATAGGACCATACGCGAAAATTTGGATGATTCAAGAAATTGAACCTAGTGATTATTTCAATAAAACAATAGAGGAATATAAATTTATTGTAAAAAATCATCCATTAGATCATGATGAATACATTAAAAATGAAACAACAAGTGTCACAGTTATGGTATGCGAAGGTAAGATTATCGGAGGGTACTCTTTACATGTATCTGATGACATTCTTCTTGGTGGTTTTTACTCACTTGAAGGGAAAACCTTAGAAGAAATCACTGGAATGAATTATACTGAATGGAGTGACCGATGGTGGTCAAAATTATAAATTAGCCGATACACTATTCCTTTCTTTATTAATGTTATTCGGTAGATTGAAATTATTTACGATGATTATTTTATTTTTACCCAACTTTTGGAAAGAATAAAAATATAGTTAAACAAAAAACTGTCTACTACGGACAGTTTTTGTTTTTTGGCTCTTTGTCAATAGTTGGGGTGGGATTATATTTAATCTCGCTCCATTATTACATTAGAGCCTATTTTAGTA
>NZ_JAVKGO010000021.1:0-14091 GCF_031432315.1 Serpentinicella sp. ANB-PHB4 | reverse complement strand
TAAAGTTAATAAAACAAGTTTAAAAAACTAAGAAAACAAGAGTAAATGTAAGAAAAAACAAGATTATATAGGGAGGATTAATATGTCTAACTTTACACATTTACATTTACATACAGAATATAGCCTGCTAGATGGTTTTGCACGAATAAATAATGTTTTAGAACAAGCAAGAGAACTAGGAATGACATCTATTGCAATCACCGATCATGGGAGTATGTTTGGTGTTATTGAATTCTATAAAAAAGCCATAAAAAAAGGCATCAAGCCGATCATTGGTTGCGAAGTTTATACAGCTCCAAGAGGGATGAAGGATAAGGATTCTGTTAAAGATAAAAATCAAGGACACCTTGTGTTATTAGCAAAAAATATGACAGGGTATGAAAATCTCATGCACTTAGTTTCAAATAGTTATATTCACGGTTTTTACTATAAACCGAGAGTTGATTACGATCTTCTTGAAAAATATAGTGATGGCTTAATTGCTTTGAGTGCATGTTTAGCTGGGGATATACAACAACTTATTCTGCAAGGTAGCTATGAAAAGGCAAAAGAAAAAGCATTAGCATTAGAAGGTATATATGGGAAAGAAAATTTTTATTTAGAGCTTCAAGATCATGGTTTAAAAGAACAAAAAATAGTAAATCAACAACTGATACGAATGAGTCATGAAACGGGAATCCCCCTAGTGGCCACAAACGATGTACACTATGTAAAAAAAGAAGATGCAGAGGCACACGAAATACTTTTATGTATACAAACGGGTAAAACAATGCAAGACACGGAAAGAATGAAATTTCCTAACGATGCTTTTTACTTAAAGTCAGAAGAAGAAATGCATAAACTTTTCTCTCATGTACCAGAAGCTTTAGAAAATACTTCTAAAATAGCAGCAGTGTGTCAGGTTGACTTTGATTTTGATAAAATCCATTTACCTGAGTATGAGGCACCTAATGGAGGTACGCCAAAGGAATATCTAAAAAAGTTATGCTTTGAAGGACTAAAGAATCGTTATGCTAATATTACAGATGAATTAAAAGAAAGACTAAATTATGAACTAGATGTGATTAGTCAAATGGGTTATGAAGAATACTTTTTAATTGTCTGGGATTTTATAAAGTACGCAAAAGACAATAATATTGCAGTAGGGCCTGGACGAGGAAGTGCAGCTGGAAGTATTGTGGCCTATACACTAGGGATTACAGATATTGACCCAATTAAATATAATTTGATCTTCGAACGATTCCTAAACCCAGAAAGGGTATCTATGCCGGATATAGATATTGATTTTTGTTATGAACGTAGAGAAGAGGTCATTAATTATGTAAAGGATAAGTACGGAGAAGAAAAAGTAGCACAAATTATTACATTTGGAACAATGGCTGCAAGAGGGTCGATTCGGGATGTTGGACGGGTTATAAACATGCCCTATAATGAAGTGGATTATGTTGCAAAGCAGGTCCCATTTGCTCTTGGAATGACCATAGATAAGGCGATTGAAGTAAACCCTCAGTTTAGGAAACTTTATAAAGAAGATGACAAAGCACATTATTTAATAGATATGGCAAAAAAACTGGAGGGCGTACCAAGACATGCATCTACACACGCTGCTGGTGTTGTTATATCCAAAAGGACCTTAGATGAGCATGTGCCTCTTTATATGCATGATGATAGTATTACCACCCAATTTACCATGGGAACTTTAGAAGAACTAGGCCTATTAAAAATGGACTTTTTAGGGTTGCGGACTTTAACGGTTATTCAAGATGCAATTGAATCGATTAAAGAAAATTACGGGACACAAATAGATTTATCCACTTTAACGTATGATGATCCAAAGGTATATGAGTTAATTAGTAGAGGAGAAACTTTGGGTGTATTCCAGCTTGAAAGTGCTGGAATGATACAATTTATGAAAGAGTTGAAACCTAACTGTTTTGAAGATATTATCGCGGGTATTTCCCTTTATAGACCAGGCCCGATGGATTCGATCCCTAAATATATTGAAAATAAAAACAACCCTTCAAATATTAAATACTTGCATGAACAATTAGAACCCATACTTGATGTTACCTACGGGTGTTTAGTGTATCAGGAGCAGGTTATGCAGGTAGTTAGGGACTTAGCTGGGTATAGTTATGGCCGAAGTGATTTAGTAAGGCGTGCCATGAGTAAGAAAAAGATGGACGTGATGGAAGAAGAAAGACAAAACTTTATATATGGAAAGAAAGATGAATCGGGAAATATTGAGATTGCTGGTTGTGTACGTAATGGTGTTCCAGAAAAAGCTGCAAATGAAATTTATGACCAAATGATTGATTTTGCAAATTACGCCTTTAATAAATCCCATGCTGCAGCCTATGCAGTTTTAGGATACCAA
This sequence comes from Serpentinicella sp. ANB-PHB4, assembly GCF_031432315.1. Classification (NCBI taxonomy): domain Bacteria; kingdom Bacillati; phylum Bacillota; class Clostridia; order Peptostreptococcales; family Natronincolaceae; genus Serpentinicella; species Serpentinicella sp. ANB-PHB4. The sequence continues at coordinate 11,714 of NZ_JAVKGO010000021.1, read as the reverse complement.
ACCGCATATTTAAAAACATACTATCCTGTTGAGTTTATGGCAGCATTAATGACAAGTGTTATGCAAAATGCATCTAAAATAGCCTTATATATTCAAGATTGTAAAAAAATGAAAGTGGAAGTATTACCTCCCAATATAAACAATAGTTTTAGTAAATTTACTGTTGAGAATGGAAAAATACGTTTTGGTTTAGCCGCAGTAAAAAACGTAGGGGTAAATATGATTGAAGCAATTGTAAAAGCACGAAAAAATGGAGGAACATTTGACAGTTTTTCTGATTTTTGTAGAAGGGTAGAATCAAGGGATTTAAATAAGCGAGCCGTAGAAAGTTTAATAAAAAGTGGAGCATTTGACTGTTTAGGTGCTTATCGATCTCAATTAATATCTGTTTTTGAAAAGGTGCTCGACAGTACAGCCCAGGATAAAAAGAAAAATATACAAGGCCAAATAGGTTTTTTTGATCAAGGATTTAGTGATACACCTGTATCAACGAGAGAATCTTTACCTCAAATCGAAGAGTTTAACGAAAAATTAAAGTTAAATATGGAAAAAGAAGTGGTAGGTATTTATATAAGTGGACATCCTTTATCCCAATTTCAGAAAGAACTACAGAGATTAAGTAACAGTCAAGATATTTTAGAAGCTATGGAAAACCCTCATGAATCCAGAATTAAAGATGGACAAAGAATAAAAATTGGCGGAATAGTTATAGAAAAAGTAACAAAAACTACAAAGCATAATCAGTTAATGGCCTTTATAAAAGTTGAAGATTTATTTGGTACAGTAGAATGTATTGTGTTTCCAAAAACCTTTGAAAAACATAGTTCCTCTATTGATGAAGATTATATGATTATTGTAGAGGGAACAATAAATCTTAAAGAAGATGACGAGGCAAAGGTTTTAGTAAATAGAATTAGCCCATTAGTAAAAAAACAGATGACAAAATTATATATAAAAATAAAAGAACAAAAAGATCTAAAATTATTAGAAGGAATCAAGCCAATTCTTAGAGAAAATAGTGGTAACGTACCTATTTATGTATATATCGAAAGTACAGATAAGAAATTTAGGGCGCACAGAGATTTATGGGTGACCTTAAATGATCACTTATTATCAGATTTAGAATCTACTTTTGGAAAAGAAAATATAGAAGTTTGTTAGGGATAAATTTGTATTTTTCAACTTTTAGGGAGGAAAGCATATGTGGACTGTTGTGTATATGGCAAGCACACGCCAAGATGCAGATCAAATAAAAAACATATTAGAACAAGAAGGTTTTTTAGTTCGAATTAGGCCAGTAGGCAAAAAAAATATTCACGGTACTTGTGAAGTACTTGTAACAGAATCAGAGGTCGAGGAAGCTTATAGTATATTAATGCAGAGTGGATATTAAAAGGGGGTAGACTATTGAAAAAGATAGGGGTACTCACAAGTGGAGGCGATGCTCCAGGAATGAACGCAGCCATTAGAGCAGTAGTACGGAGTGGTATATACAATAAGTGTCAGATCATTGGAATTAAAAGAGGATATGATGGTTTAATTAATCCTCAATATGTGGAGATGAACCTTTCATCAGTGGCAGACATTATTCATCGCGGTGGAACAATCCTTGGAACCGCAAGAAGTGAAGAATTTAAAACAGAAAAAGGACGACTACAGGCCATTAATACACTAAAAGTTCTTGGTATAGAAGGAATGGTTGTCATAGGTGGTGACGGCTCATTTAAAGGTGCTGAGAAACTAAGTAAATTAGGCATACCAACCATAGGAATTCCTGCAACAATTGACAATGATTTAAATTATACAGACTATACCATCGGATTTGACACAGCTGTCCATACTGTTCTAGATGCAATTTCAAAAATAAGAGATACATCAACCTCCCACGATAGAGCCAATATAATTGAAGTAATGGGAAGAAATTGTGGTGATATCGCATTATACGCAGGTTTAGCAGGAGGAGCAGAAAGTATTATTTTACCTGAAGTTGCCTTTGATTTAGATAAAGTTTGTAGAAAAATAATAGCTGGTAGAAATAGAGGAAAGCGACATAGTATTATAATACTAGCCGAAGGAGCCGGTGATGGCATCGACATAAGCAAAAAAATAGAAGAAAAAACCGGTGTCGAAACAAGAGCAACAATATTAGGTCATATCCAAAGGGGTGGAACACCAACTGCTAACGATCGAATTATAGCAAGTAAAATGGGTGCAAAAGCAGTTGAATTGCTCCAAATAGGAATTGGGAATCAAGTTCTAGGTTCAAAAGGAAAAGAAATCATAAACATAAATATAGAAGAAGCATTAAGCCAAAAAAGTAAATTTGATAAAAATATTTACGATCTTGCTAATGTACTTTCCATTTAGTTTTTACAAAGTATTGGTAGAGGAAGGAGTGATCATTATGAGAAAAACAAAAATTGTTTGCACCATAGGACCAGCTAGCAATACAAAAGAAACATTTAGAAAATTAGTCAAAAATGGATTAAATGTAGCAAGGTTAAACTTTTCCCATGGAGACCACCAAAGTCACGAAAATACGATGAATACAATAAAAGAAGTAAGAGAAGAACTCAATGTACCTGTAGCAATATTGCTAGATACAAAAGGCCCTGAAATTAGGACAGGGAAAATTGATAAAGAAGAAATACATCTAGAAGAAGGAAACAAAATTACATTAACAACAAAACAAATTGTTGGAGATGAAAATATCTTACATATATCCTACGAAGGGCTACCAAAAGACGTTGAATTGGGAGATAAGATTTTAATAGATGATGGTCTGGTCGAACTTGAAATTGAAGAGATTAAAGATACAGATATAATATGTAAAGTGCTAAATGGAGGCATCATAAAAGACCATAAAGGCGTTAATGTACCAGGGGTAAAAATAAATTTACCTGCACTAACGGAAAAAGATATTTTAGACATTAAATTTGGTATACGAATGAATATAGATTTTATAGCCGCATCATTTGTGCGTAAAGCTTCAGATGTACTCGAAATAAGAAAACTCCTTGAAGATAACCATGCAGAGCATATACAAATCATTTCAAAAATTGAAAATGAGGAAGGCGTAGATAATTTAGAGGAGATTATAGAAATATCCGATGGCGTAATGGTTGCGCGGGGGGACTTAGGCGTAGAAATCGCAACAGAAGAAGTTCCCTTAGTACAAAAGGAAATTATTAAACAATGTAATAGAGTAGGTAAACCCGTTATTACAGCAACACAAATGCTAGATTCAATGATCAGAAATCCAAGACCAACTCGTGCAGAAGTTACAGACATCGCGAATGCAATTTTAGATGGAACAGATGCAATTATGCTGTCGGGTGAAACTGCATCAGGAAAATATCCAGCTCAAGCAGTACAGACGATGTCGGACATAGCAAAAAGGACAGAATTAGCAATAGATTACAGAGGCCTTTTAAGGCACAAAGTAATCGATAAAGAAACAACCGTAACCGATGGGATGAGCTATGCAACCTGCAGTACAGCCCTTGACTTATCAGCATCAGCTATTATAACTGCAACATCCTCGGGATATACAGCAAGAATGGTTTCTAAGTTTAGACCACAAGCACCAATTATCGCAACAACAGCTCAAGAGACAGTTCGTCGCAGACTTAGCTTAGTATGGGGTGTAGAAAGTATTTTAACCCAGCATTTAAACACAACAGATGATGTTATTAATATGTCTGTAAAAAAATCTTTAGAGAAAGATCTTATAAAAAAAGGCGATCTCGTTGTCATAACAGCAGGGGTACCAGTAGGAATATCAGGAACAACAAATTTACTTAAAGTTCATATTGTAGGAGATGTTTTATTATCAGGAGCAGGAATAGGAAAAGGGGCACATACAGGTAGAGCATTTGTGGTAGACTATTCAAATAATAATCCAAAGGGATTTGAAGAAGGAGACATATTAATCACCCATGCAACATCAAAAGAACTAATAGATATAGTAGAGCAAGCAGGAGCAATTATAACAGAAGAAGGAGGACTTACAAGTCACGGCGCTATTGTAGGTTTAAACCTTGGCATACCAACGATAGTTGGGGCAGAAAACGCAATGAAAAAAATAGCTACTGGGGATATTATTACAGTAGATTCCAAAAGCGGCCTAATTTACAGTGGTAAAACGCGAGTAATGTAGAAAAAAGGTTTAAACTTTTTTTCAAAAAATTTAACTTGTATCTAACACAACATGGCATCCTTTAACATATAATAAAACATAAGAAATAATCTCCCCTTTTTCTTATATAATATTTACTGTTGAGTTTGCGTAAGCAAACTCTTTTTTTAAAAAAATGCATATAAAAACGTCTCTTAAAAGTATCTTATAAAAAGAATAAAGAGATTGAGGTGATCTCATGTTATTTAAACTAATACTACTATTTACAGTTGTACCAATTTTAGAGTTAGTGATCCTACTTAATTTAGGACAACATATTGGATTATGGTATACCATTGGTATTGTAATAGTTACAGGTATTCTCGGTGCCTACCTATCAAAAAAAGAAGGACGAGGAATCCTACAACGAATTAAGTTAGAAATCGGTGGTGGTAGAGTACCCGGAGATGAATTAATAAATGGACTGTGTGTCATAATTGGAGGCGCACTACTCCTAACACCAGGACTATTAACAGACATAGCCGGATTTACTTTAGTATTACCTCACACAAGAAGCCTACTAAAAGAAACAATTAAAAATAAATTAAAAAATATGATAGAAAAAGGTACAATCTCATTCTATTTTAGAAAATAATGTATAATATATGATAATATAGTTAATAATTCTCAAATGATTATTTCTTAAATAGTCTAAGAGGTAACTGATTCTATTCTGTTGAGCACGAAGTTGGTGCTCCTTTTTTTTTTGCTTATCTCAGAACTAAATACAGTAATAAAAACATCCTTTGCAATCCATAAGGTATGTTAAAAGTAAATTTACCTTACAACTATCCTTATAACGAAGGTATAGTTAATCGTAAACCCATACAAAACTATATTTCTAGCCTTATTTACTACTTCGAATGTTTCGTAAGTAGTAAAAAATAAAAAAACTAGTTTAATAAAAAAGAATAAGCAAAAACAGGCATACCCGTAGCAGCAAAACAAATAATAAGTAATATTAAAAGATTTTTAATAGCAGCTCGATGAGGCATCTAATCAACTCCTTTAAGCATGTCCTAACTAAATATTTACATTCATTATACGGGAGCAAATATATAAGGTAAATAAAAATCGTTCATCAAAAGCTACCAAAATAACCTGCATTTAGTGTAAAATAAAGAGTAAAAGAAACCATTCGACAAAAGAATCAAAAAAGGAGCTTAAAAAATGCTAGAATTAAATAAACAATATGAGTTGACAGTAGAAGACTTAGGCCATAGTGGTGAAGGTGTAGGTAAGATAGATGGATTTACAGTTTTTGTAGAGGGTGGATTGCCCGGAGATCAGTTATTAGTAAAAATAGCTACCTTAAAGAAAAAGTACGCCATAGGTCAAATTGTAAAAATCATCAATCCATCTACAACCCGAATAGAACCAGCATGCCCAAAAGCATCTATTTGTGGTGGATGCCAAATCATGCATATGAACTACCAAGGTCAGCTAGATATAAAAACAAAACGTGTAGAACAAACCCTATCAAGAATAGGAAAAATAGAAACAAAAGTTCACCCAACCTTAGGTATGGAAAATCCATACGAGTACCGAAATAAGGCCCAGTTTCCTATAGGAATCCAAGCAGGCAAAGCCATACTAGGCTTTTATAAAAAAGGTAGCCATGACATTGTAGATACTGACTACTGCCATATACAATCACCAATCAATACAACAGTTACAGAAGTTATAAAAGATTACATAGAAAAAAATAACGTAACCGTATATAATGAAAAAACAAAAAAAGGACTACTACGCCATGTTGTAACAAAAGTTGGATTTACAACCGGAGAAGTAATGGTCGTATTAATTACAAACGAAAAAAGCTTACCAAATAAAGAAGCCCTTGTAGAAGCTTTAGTAAAAAAAGTAGAAGGTCTTAAAAGCATCGTACATAACATTAACGATAAAAATACAAATGTGATTTTCGGAAAAGAGAGTAATACCATATACGGAGAAGACAAAATTGTGGATTACATAGGTGATCTGAAGTTTAATATATCTGCCCATTCCTTCTATCAAGTTAATCCAGTACAAACAAAAGTGCTTTACGAAAAAGCCTTAGAATATGCAGATTTAAACGGAGAAGAAAACGTTTTTGACATATACTGCGGTATCGGTACCATCTCCTTATTTCTAGCGAAAAAAGCAAAAAAAGTCTACGGAGTAGAAGTCGTTAACGCAGCAATAGAAGACGCAAAAGAAAATGCAAGAATCAACAACATTGACAATGCAGAATTTTTCGTAGGAAAAGCAGAAGAAGTCGTACCAAAATTATATAAACAAAACAAAACAGCAGACGTTGTCGTTGTAGACCCACCAAGAAAAGGGTGCGAAGAAACCGTACTAGAAACCATTGTAAACATGGCACCAAATAAAATCGTCTACGTCTCCTGCAACCCCTCAACCCTAGCAAGAGACCTAGCCTACCTAGAAGAAAAAGGATACAAAACAGTAGAAGTACAACCAGTAGATATGTTTCCCCATACAGCTCATGTTGAAGCCGTAACACTACTTGTGAAGGAGTGAAACGACTGAGGAAGTAGATGTACGTCTCATGCCAAGTTTTCCCAAGAGCAAAATTGCGATTGGCTAGAAAACGACGGCGGAACCGTAACACTACTTGTGAAGGAGTGAAACGACTGAAGAAGTAGATGGCAGTAGAAATCAACAAATCAAAGATTTGAGATTTCCGTGCATAAGTTCGTCAACAACTCCTTTGTCGTTGGACGAGCTAATATACGTCTCATGCCAAGTTTCCCCAAGAGTAAAATTGCGATTGGCTAGAAAACGACGGTGGAACCGTAACACTACTTGTGAAGGAGTGAAACGACTGAGGAAGTAGATGGCAGTAGAAATCAACAAATCAAAGATTTGAGATTTCCTTGCATAAGTTCGTCAACAACTCCTTTGTCGTTGGACGAGCTAATATACGTCTCATGTCAGGAATATCAAAGAGCACGAGTGAAGCGTAGTTCGATTGGAAACATTCTACGACTGAGTGATGTGTGTTGATAGATAATGAATAGATTGGAATCACTGATGTGGAAGGTTTTAGATAAAAATAAAAGAGTAATATATGTTCCCCTAGACGATAAGTTTAGGGGATTTTGATTGAAAACATAAGGGATCTAATGGTACAATAGACTTAAATTTTCAAAATTTTGGGATAACGAGATGGTTCTTCCATGAGAAATGAACACTATACTTACCATAACAACTATCTGGTACATATTCCCCATAAGAAGGATTAATAAAATACAAACCGTATTTAATAATGCTGTAGAGGCAGTAGGGATAAAGAAGAATTTATCCTTTCACAGTCTTAGACATTCCTATGCTACGCATATGTTGGAAGCCGGGGTAGATTTGCGCTTTATTCAGGAGTTACTTGGACATAAGAGTAGTAAGACTACGGAGATTTACACCCATGTTTCCGTACAGTCTTTGGAGAAGATTACGAATCCGTTAGACCAGCTTTAGGGTGGATTCCTGAAACTGTTCGTATATCCTTCTCATTTCTAAGTATTACTGAGGGTTTACGTAAATAAAGGAGTTAGACGAAATTGGCAACTAGTGCTAAATATCCACAAGTTATATGGTTCTATATAAAGATATTATACAAAAAGGATGACAAAGAGGAGGAGCATGATGATATTTAAACATTTAACCATCAAAAATTTTAGGAATTTTAAAGAAGTAGATATTGATTTAACTAATCGTAACATAATTTTTGGCTTAAATGATATAGGAAAGAGCAATTTTTTGGCAGCGTTAAGATATTTACTTGACAGAAACTATAGAAGAGATGGATTTATAGACTCTGATTATTATAACAAGGATACTTCAAAAGAAATTAGTATAACACTTACAATTCAAATTGATGATAATGAAGATGACTCTGATAATAAGAAAATATTCAAGATGATGAAAGGTGCAATTACATCAGATGCTGAGGTTGTATTCATTCAATTAAATGCTACCTATGACAAAAAGAGATTAGTGGGAGAGCCCAATCTGTTCTGGGGAATTGATTTGGACAATTTGGAAGATATTCCAAGTAAACAACAGTATTTTGAATTGGACAAACACATTAATGTAGTCTATATTGATTCGTCCATTCAGCTTGAAAGCACTTTCAAGAAATATTCAAAAGAAATATTCAAGAAAGAATCTAGTTTAACTGACGAAGAAAGAGAAGATTTAACAACTAAAATAGAAGAACTCAATGATAGTGTGGGTGATTTATCTGCAATTAAGACTTTTGAACAAGAGATAGTTGAGGAATATAAAAAATTTAGGGATGAACAAGGATTTAACGTAACTATTAAATCAGAGATTGAAGTAAGTAACTTACATAGTAAACTAACTCCATATATTTTGAATGAAGTATGTGAAACATACCCAACAGCAGGTGATGGTAGAAAGAAGATATTAGCATATACTTTATTAACTCTAGAAAACAGAAGGCAAGAAGAAGAGAAAATAAACATCTTTTTAATTGAGGAAATTGAAAATCATTTGCATAGGTCAATGCAGATTGCACTATCTTATCAGATTTTTTCAGATGAAGTATTTAAGTACTTATTTATGACTACACACTCATCTCTTATTGTGAGTCAGATGGATGAAGTAAAATTGATTAAGCTATTTAAAGACTGTTTAGTAATTGGAAAATCTCATACTTATATAGTTCCTGAAGAGTATAAGACACTGAAGCAGAAACTAAATCAGAATTTGGCTGAAGCCATATATGCAGATGTTGTTTTGCTAGTCGAAGGACCATCTAAAAAGATCCTATTTGAGAGAGTACTACACGATAAATGTCAAAGATATGAAAGTCTTGGGGGGTATATCCTTGAGGTAGATGGCATTAACTTTAGTGAATACTATAATATTTTAACCTGTTTAGGAATTGAGGTTATCGTTCGCACTGATAATGATTTGCGATTTAACAAATCAAGAGGTGATGTCAATTTACTTGGGGTGAACCGTTGTTTATCTCTAATCTCTGAAGATTCAGTAGATAATCTTCAAATAAATGATGTAGATGAATATGAAGCTGAAGAAGAATATCGAAAAGATGTTAAGCGAGAAATATATGATGACCATTATTCAGAGGAAATTGATGACTTAATAATGAGTAATATCTATTTATCTAGAATTGACCTAGAAAATGATTTATATGAAGCAATCCAAGAACTGATGGATGATTTTGCGAGTGATAATAATAGTTCAAAGAATGGTGTTGATTACCTTCAAGAAGCTAAAATGAAGCATATGATTGGATTGTGCAAATATATGAACATTAATGATATCGATGTTATTTATAACCATGACCGCTTTGAATGCATTAGAGAGTTGGTGAGCTTATGTTGCCAATAGATCTTATGTTGCCAATAGATAATGATATTAGAGAACAAGTCCTGACTCAAGAAGGGAATGTTGTTATCAGTGCTAGTGCTGGGACAGGTAAGACATATACAACGGTATTGAGAATCAAAAGAGACTCAAAGGAGAATAAGACCTTTCAAACTTTTGCAGCGATAACTTTTACCAGAAAAGCAGCTAAAGAAATTTTAAATAGACTTGGACCGAATTGTGGAGATGGATTTGTTGGAACCAGTGATAATTTTGTTTGGTCAGAGATTATTCAACCATTTATGTATGATATCTATGGCACTGATTTCAAAAGAGATATTAAACCTGACTTCAGCAATGAGAATCAGATTAGTGACTTTAATGAAGGAGTTGAAAAGATTCAAAACACACAGTTGATGTGTAAATATAATGACAATACGAAGAACTTCGCTTTTCAGTTAGCGTTGGAGATACTGAAGAATTCTCATTCAGCTAGAAGATTTATGAAAGCAAAGTACTACAGAATATATATAGATGAATACCAAGATAGTGATATTGATATGCATAAGTTTTTTATGTATTTATGTGACGTACTTGAGATTCCGCTATTCATTGTTGGTGATGCAAAACAGTCGATATATGGTTGGAGAGGTGCATACAGTAGGGGCTTTACTGGATTGTTTGAGAAAGAAGGATTTACAAGATTTGAGTTAAGACATAACTTTCGCTCTAACAAAGCAATTCAGAACTACTCCAACATATTTATGGATTCGGTAAGAGAATATTATCAACCAATAGATTTTAATAATGAAGTAATCCTGCACAGGTATACTGATAAAGATGATGCCTCTTACTATATTAAAGAATGGCTCAATTTAGATGAGAAATGTGCAATGTTAAATTTTAGTAATGATGATGCGAAATCATGGTGCGAAAGACTTAATGCTACAGGACTTGATTTTGTTTATATTCCGAGTTCACCTCTAGATTATGCAACTATGGAGAGTGAGCATATTTGGATAGCTAGAGGTATAGCGAACTTTATATTAAAGCATAGGTATAGTGAGTACGATTTTAGAGATGAAATACCAATACCAGATGACTTTAGAGTATTTATGCTAAAAACGAAATTGAATATTATTAAGGACAGTATTGAACAAAATGAGGTTTTTTATGGTTATTGTTATAGTTTATATAACTATTTGGGGTACGATATAGTAACTGAAAAAATAAAATATGAAGTTGAGCTGTTATATGATGTTGTAATAGATGAGCAGTATGTAGCGACATATAACCAAGATAGATACAAGCTAACATCAGGGACGATTCATTCCTCAAAGGGATTAGAATTCAATCAGGTTATAATAAATGCAGGAAATTATGATTTTGGGAGGCCTGATATAAAGTTCCTTCACTATGTAGCTGTTTCAAGACCAGAAGAAAGGCTTTTGATTTTGGCAGAAAATGAATACATCAAAAGAAGATACTTGGGGTATATCAATCATGCGGTATTAAGTACTTCTAGATTAGGTTTTGATATTGAGATTGAAAATGTTATAAAGGTTATCAAGTAGCTTTTAATAAATTACCATGGATACTTCCGTTGCCAACATCACCTAACAATATATCTCCATTCGCTACGCACACCCCTTCACTGGGTGCAAGCACCGCCAAGGAAGAAGGGCTTCGTGGGTCCAGTTCAGGAGCGTCGGAGATACGAAAACGTTAGGTGACATAACTGCTAGGTTTCTATATTAGAGGAGGGTAAACATGTTGAAAATTTATAATGAATTACTGCAAAAAAATCCTCAATATGATTCAAATTTCAGAATAGATTTCAAAACAAAAGGGGACGGTGTGGTCAAGACCCATTTTAGGTTACACCTTGGGTACGGTTAAATAATGTGATTTTTTTCTGGCACTATAATTTTTAAAGGTCTCGAAAAAGACCAGATTTAACGCTCTTGATCCTAACTGTCCCTACTATAACAATGCTCAATTTGAGCATTACTGTTCCTTAACTAAGATGCCGCATTTATACCTGTATGTTTTTGTGGAGGTAATCCACCTAATCGTTTTTGAGGTCTATAATTATTGTAGTAATCTAAGTAGTTATTAACTAAATCTTTTACTTCATTAACATCAGATAATTCTCTATTGTGTAGATATAATTCTTCGCATT
>NZ_JAVKGO010000020.1:0-15013 GCF_031432315.1 Serpentinicella sp. ANB-PHB4 | reverse complement strand
TGTCCTATTGTTCCAATGTTTACATGAGGTTTGCTTCTCTCAAACTTTGCTTTTCCCATTTCTTATTCCTCCTTAATTATTAATTAATATTTTTATTAAGTATTTTTATAATATAAAAGTAAATAGTGGTCTGTTTAAATACAATCCACTATTCACTTATAAGGCAACTACTTTCCTTCAATAATCTTTTCTGCAATGCCTCCTGGCACTTGCTCAAAATGATCAAATTGCATTGAATAGTTAGCACGGCCTTGAGATTTAGAGCGAAGGTCAGTTGCATAACCGAACATCTCAGAAAGTGGTACAAAACATCTAATTACTTGTGCACCATTTCTTGGCTCCATACCTTCTATCTTCCCTCTACGAGAGTTTAAGTCACCAATTACGTCTCCCATATATTCTTCAGGAGTAACAACTTCAACTTTCATATAAGGCTCTAATAGAACAGCTTTCCCTTTTTTCATTGCATCTTTAATACCCATTGATCCGGCAATCTTATAAGCCATCTCTGATGAGTCAACATCATGGTATGATCCATCATATAGCTCAACCTTAAGGTCTACCACTTCGTATCCACCAAGGGCACCGTTTTTCATCGCTTCTTGTATACCTGCATCTACAGCAGGAATATACTCTTTTGGTATTGCTCCACCGACGATTTTATTTACAAACTCATAACCTTGACCAGGTTCTTGAGGTGTAACTCTAAGTTTAACATGACCATATTGTCCTCGACCACCAGACTGTTTAGCATACTTAGAATCAATTTCCGTCGCTTGAGTAATTGTTTCTTTATAAGCAACTTGTGGTTTACCAATATTAGCTTCAACTTTAAATTCTCTAAGCATTCTGTCAACGATAATCTCTAAGTGAAGTTCACCCATTCCTGCTATAATCGTTTGACCAGTATCTTCATCAGTGTATGTTCTAAATGTTGGGTCTTCCTCCGCCAGCTTTTGAAGCGCAGTACTCATTTTTTCTTGACCTGCTTTTGTTTTAGGTTCAATAGCTACCGAAATAACAGGCTCTGGGAACTCCATTGACTCTAAAATAACCGCACTACCCGGATCGCATAATGTATCTCCAGTAGTAGTATCTTTCAATCCTACCGCCGCAGCAATGTCACCTGCATACACTTGAGTTAATTCTTCTCTTGTGTTTGCATGCATTTGTAGAATTCTCCCTACTCTTTCCTTCTTGTTTTTAGTAGAGTTTAAAACATATGATCCAGACTCAAGCGTACCTGAGTAAACTCTAAAAAAAGCAAGTTTTCCAACATAAGGGTCTGCCATTATTTTAAATGCAAGTGCTGAAAATGGCTCTTCATCATCTGCGTGTCTTTCAATTTCTTCTTCTGAATCCGCAGATATCCCTTTAATTGCAGGAATATCTAAAGGTGATGGCATATACGTAACGATAGCATCTATCAGTGGTTGAACTCCTCTGTTTTTATAAGAAGACCCACAAAATACAGGTGTAATCGTTGTAGCTATAGTACCTTTTCTTAGCCCAGCAACAATCTCTTCCTCAGTTAGTTCTTCGCCCTCTAAATACTTCATCATTAGCTCTTCATCTGTTTCTGCAACCGCTTCGATAAGAGCCGTTCTATACTCATCAGCTTGCTCACGCATTTCTTCAGGAATATCAACAACCTCGATGTTCTGACCTAGGTTATCATGGTATATAACCGCATTCATTTTTATCAAGTTGATAATACCCTTAAATGTATCTTCTTTGCCTATAGGAAGTTGTGCAGGTACTGCATTAGCACCTAATCTTTCCTTCATCATAGAAAGTACATTGTAGAAATCAGCACCTAATATATCCATTTTATTTACAAATGCCATTCTAGGAACTTTATATTTATCAGCCTGTCTCCAAACAGTTTCTGATTGGGGCTCAACTCCACCTTTAGCACAGAATACTGCAACTGAACCATCTAAAACCCTTAGAGATCTTTCAACTTCAACCGTGAAGTCCACGTGCCCTGGTGTATCAATAATGTTTATTCTATGATCATCCCATTGACATGTCGTCGCAGCAGAGGTTATTGTGATTCCTCTTTCTTTTTCTTGGTCCATCCAGTCCATTTGAGAAGCACCTTCATGGGTTTCTCCAAGTTTTCTAACTCTACCTGTATAGAAAAGTATTCTTTCAGTAGTTGTTGTTTTTCCAGCGTCAATATGCGCCATAATTCCAATATTTCTTGTTTTTTGTAGCGTAAACTCTCTAGGCAATTTTATCCTCCTTCCGTAGGAACGTGTGATTTATACTACCATCTATAGTGTGCAAATGCTTTGTTTGCTTCTGCCATTTTATGCGTGTCTTCTCTTTTCTTAACGGAAGCACCTGCGTTGTTAGCTGCATCCATAATTTCTTTAGCTAATCTTTCAGTCATGCCTTTTTCGCCTCTTGATCTTGAGTATTTAACTAACCATCTTATACCAAGCGTTTGTCTTCTTTCTTGTCTAACTTCAACAGGTACTTGATAGTTCGCTCCACCAACTCTTCGAGCTTTTACTTCTAGTACAGGCATAATGTTGTTCATCGCTTTTTCGAAAACTTCAAGAGCTTCCTCATTTGTTTTCTCTTTTATGGTTTCAAAAGCATCATACACAATTCTTTGTGCAGTACCTTTTTTTCCATCTAACATGATACCATTAATTAATTTTGCTACTACTTTACTCCCATATACAGGATCTGGTAAAACTTCTCTTTTAGGCACATTTCCTTTTCTTGGCACCTTTCTTCCCTCCTTAATAACTTTTCAGTTCATCGGTACTCGACAGTTTATAGCTGCCGTCGGCGAAATAATGCTTACTAATATATGCATTAACGCTCCGATACAATTATTTTTTATCTTTTGGTTTTTTCGCACCATACTTAGATCTACCTTGCATTCTGTTAGCTACACCAGCGGTATCAAGACTTCCTCTAACAATGTGATATCTAACACCCGGAAGGTCTTTTACTCTCCCACCTCTTATAAGAACAACACTATGCTCTTGTAAGTTGTGTCCAATACCAGGAATGTAAGCTGAAACCTCAATTCCATTTGTAAGTCTAACTCTGGCTACTTTCCTTAATGCTGAGTTAGGTTTTTTAGGTGTAACAGTTTTTACAGAAGTACAAACCCCTCTTTTTTGTGGCGCACTTAAATCTGTAGATTTTCTTCTTAGAGAATTAAATCCTTTTTGTAGTGCTGGAGCTGTTGATTTTTCTTTAATTTCTTTTCTACCTTTTTTTACTAATTGACTAATAGTAGGCATCCTTTGCACCTCCTTCCAATTGCAGTTAAATTGTATGTTATTTTAAAAGAGCAGCAGTAGCTGCACCAACATCAATTCCACAAGCTTTACCAAGCTTTTTCATAGACTCCACTGTGCGGACCTCTACTTTTTTTTCATGGGCTAATTCTTTTATTTTTCCAGTCAACTTTTCGTCTGCGTCTTCTGCTAAGTAGATTAACTCAACCATATCACTATTTAAAGCTTTTACTGCTTGTTTCAATCCAATTACCTTTTTAGCAGGTCTAAGATCTTCAGTCATAAAGTATCATCCCCTTTTCACCCTCAAAACGCGTTTTAGATCCTAAAGTCAACGGTTTTACAAGCCGTTGAAATTAACACACTTAGTTATTTTATCATTTGAAAAATTATGTGTCAATATCTTATTTAGTACTGCAAACAGATTAAACAAGGGAGTACTTCGGGAGATCTCCCGAAGTACTATTAGTTACATCTATTTATTCTTGAGTTTCTTCAATAATTTCTTCTAAGTCTTCATGATCATTTTCAGAAATTAAATCTTCAGTATTTAACCTTATGTTTTTATACTTTTTCATACCAGTTCCAGCTGGGATAAGTTTCCCGATTATAACGTTTTCTTTAAGTCCAATTAGGAAATCTTCTTTCCCTTTAATCGCTGCTTCCGTTAATACCCTAGTAGTTTCTTGGAAAGAAGCTGCAGACAAGAACGATTCAGTTGCTAAGGATGCTTTAGTTATTCCCAATAACGTTCTATTATATGTTGCTGATTCCTTTTCTTCATCAAGCTTTGCATTCGCTTCATCTACATCAAATATATTTTCTAAAGCTCCTGGTAAGAAATCAGTATCACCAGCTTCTTCTACCTTAACCCTATTTAACATTTGTCTAACAATCACTTCAACGTGTTTATCGCTAATATCAACACCTTGCATCCTATATACACGTTGAACCTCTTTAATAATATAGTTTTGGACTCCCTCGACACCTTTAATACTTAAAATGTCATGAGGATTAACTGACCCTTCAGTAAGCTCATCACCAGGTTCAATCACTTGCCCTGCTCTTACCCTAAGTCTTGAAGAATAAGGAATTTCATACTTGCGTTCTTCGTCTTTATTAGTAACAACTACTTCTTTTCCTTTTTTGTTTTCTTCTATTTTTATCGTTCCACCAATTTCACTTATTATGGCTAGCCCTTTTGGTTTTCTTGCTTCAAATAGCTCTTCGATCCTTGGAAGACCCTGGGTTATATCAACACCTGCAACTCCACCTGTATGGAAGGTTCTCATTGTTAACTGAGTGCCCGGTTCTCCAATTGACTGTGCAGCAATAATACCTATCGCTTCACCAACTTTAACCGGCTCTCCTGTTGCTAGATTTCTACCATAGCATGTAGCACACACACCATGCTTCGTTCTACATTTAGATGTAGTTCTTATGTTTACTAATTCAATTCCAGCCGCAATAATTTCTTCGGCTATATCTTCATCTATTAATTGGTGTTCTTTTACAATTATTTCGTTTGTATTTGGATTAGTAATGTCTTCTGCAGCATGTCGTCCTACAATTCTGTCATAAAGCTCTTCAATCACTTCATTTCCATCTTTGAAGGCAGACACTTTAGAAGCTTCTGTAGTCCCACAATCTATTTCTCTTACAATTACATCTTGACTGACATCTACTAATCTTCTTGTAAGGTATCCAGAATCTGCTGTACGAAGGGCTGTATCAGCAAGTCCTTTTCTAGCACCATGAGTAGATATAAAGTATTCAAGTACAGATAGTCCTTCTCGGAAATTAGCCTTGATTGGCATTTCAACAGTGTGACCAGATGCATTTGCCATCAAACCCCTCATACCGCCAAGCTGTCTGATTTGGTTTTTACTTCCTCTCGCTCCTGAGTGGGCCATAATATAGACATTGTTCAGTCTATCTAATCCTGCCATTAAGGCATCTGTAACATCTTCAGTAGTTTTAGTCCAGGTCTCTATAACCTTCTCATATCTCTCTTCATCAGATATCAGACCTCGTCTATATGCCATCTCAAATTTATCAACTTTTTCTTCTGCTGCTGAAAGTAGATGTGTTTTTTCTTCTGGTATATCCATGTCTGAGACCGCTATGGTTACAGCACCCTTAGTTGAGTATTTAAATCCTAACTGCTTAACATAATCAAGTATTTCTGCAGTTTTTGTATTGCCATGTCTTCTAAAACATTTTTCAATTATTAATCCCATTGCCTTTTTATCACACAAGAAGTCTACTTCTAAGCTATGCGGGTCTTTATTTCTATCAACAAAGCCTAAATCCTGAGGTAGCTTTTCATTAAATATAAATCTACCAACTGTACTCTCTATAAGCCTTCCAGAGTCTTCTTTGTTCAACTTTCTTCTAACTTTTACACGAGCATGTAAGTCTACAATTCCTGCGTCATAGGCCATGAGCATCTCTTCATAATCCATAAATGTCATGTTTTCTCCTTTTGCACCTTCAAGTTCTATTGTTAGGTAATAACTCCCTAGAACCATATCCTGGGTTGGTGTTGTTACGGCTTTACCGTCTTTTGGTGCAAGGATATTATTTGGTGAAAGCATCAGGAACCTAGCCTCAGCTTGTGCTTCTACTGACAACGGTACATGCACCGCCATTTGGTCACCATCAAAGTCTGCATTGTATGCTGTACACACTAATGGATGAAGTTTAATTGCTTTTCCTTCTACTAAAATCGGTTCAAAAGCCTGTATCCCAAGCCTATGCAGTGTTGGAGCACGATTTAGTAACACTGGGTGTTCTCTTATCACTTCTTCAAGTACATCCCACACTTCAGGTTTTACTTTTTCTACCATGCGTTTAGCACTTTTTATATTATGGGCATAATTCCGTGCTACAAGTTCTTTCATAACAAATGGTTTGAATAATTCAAGGGCCATTTTTTTAGGTAATCCACATTGGTAGAATTTAAGCTCAGGTCCAACAACAATAACTGAACGTCCAGAATAATCTACCCGCTTACCAAGTAAGTTTTGTCTAAATCGGCCTTGTTTACCTTTTAACATATCAGATAATGACTTTAATGGCCTGTTACCTGGACCAGTTACGGGTTTACCTCTTCTACCATTATCGACTAATGCATCTACCGCCTCTTGTAGCATCCTTTTTTCATTTCTTACAATAATGTCCGGAGCGCCTAGATCAAGAAGTTTCTTTAATCTATTATTTCTATTTATAACTCTTCTATATAGGTCATTTAAATCTGATGTCGCAAATCGCCCACCATCTAACTGAACCATTGGTCTTAAATCTGGTGGTATTACTGGTACAACGTCAAGAATCATCCATTCCGGGTAGTTCCCTGATTTTCTGAAGGCCTCGACTACTTCAAGTCTTCTAATCGTTCTAATTCTTTTTTGTCCAGTGCTTTCTTTTAGTTTTGCTCTCAAATCTTTAGCTTCAGCTTCAAGGTCTATCTTACGTAAGATAGCTTGAACTGCCTCCGCTCCCATTTTAGCTTTAAATCTGTTAGAACCATATTTTTCAGCATATTCTCCGTATTCTTTTTCAGTTAAGACCTGTTTTTCAACCAGGTCTGTCTCACCAGGGTCTACAACAATGTATGCTGCAAAATATAAGACTTTCTCAAGTGTTCTTGGGGACATGTCTAATAGTAGACCCATTCTACTTGGTATTCCTTTAAAGTACCAAATATGTGAAACAGGTGCTGCTAATTCTATATGTCCTATTCTTTCTCTTCTTACTTTTGATTTTGTAACCTCAACGCCGCATCTATCACAAACAACGCCTTTATACCTAACCCTTTTGTACTTTCCACAATGACATTCCCAGTCCTTTGTTGGTCCAAAAATTTTCTCGCAGAACAAACCTTCTTTCTCCGGTTTTAAAGTTCTGTAATTAATTGTTTCTGGTTTTTTGATCTCACCCTTGGACCATTGTCTAATTTTCTCTGGGGATGCTAGTGCAATCTGAATAGATTCAAAGTTATTTAATTCATACAAGGGGTATCTCTCCCTTCTTATTAATCTATTACTTACAGGTGTATAATTTGTTTATGTTATTTCCTAATGTACCTTATTTTGTTTTTAGTCTATTTCATCATAATCGTCATGAAATTCATCAAACTCTTCTATCTCTGCTTCTTCCAATTCTTCATCGGAATCTTCAGGATCTGCCTCTATTACTTGCTCCTCAACTACTTCAGGTTCATAAGTTGCATTTGTATTTTCCATGTTTAACTCATCACTATCATCATCAACAGACTCTTTAATCTCTATTACAGTGTCTTCTTCAGTTAGTACTTTTACATCTAAACATAAACTTTGCAGTTCTTTTATTAGTACTTTAAAGGACTCTGGCACGCCTGGTTCTGGTATGTTTTCACCTTTGACAATAGCCTCATATGTTTTAACACGCCCTACAACGTCATCTGACTTAACTGTCAATATCTCTTGTAATGTATGGGATGCACCATATGCCTCTAAAGCCCAAACTTCCATTTCACCAAATCTTTGTCCACCAAACTGTGCTTTACCACCTAAAGGCTGTTGTGTTACTAAGGAGTACGGTCCTGTACTTCTTGCATGAATTTTGTCATCTACAAGATGATGTAGCTTCAACATATACATGTATCCAACAGTTACTGGATTGTCAAATGGCTCCCCAGTTCTACCATCGTATAGCACACTTTTCCCATCTCTAGAGTGGCCTGATTGTTCTAATGCATCCATAACGTCTATCTCTGATGCACCATCAAATACCGGCGTAGCAACCTTCCAGTTGAGCGCTTTTGCCGCAAAGCCTAAATGAATCTCTAGTACCTGACCTATATTCATACGTGACGGCACACCCAATGGGTTTAGAACAATTTCTAGAGGTGTTCCATCCTCAAGGAATGGCATGTCTTCTTCTGGGAGCACTCTTGATATTACCCCTTTATTACCATGTCGTCCTGCAAGTTTGTCTCCAACGTTTATTTTACGTTTTTTAGCAATGTAAACTCTTACCAATTCGTTTACTCCAGGTGGTAACTCATCGCCATTTTCTCTTGTAAACACTTTTATATCCACAATTATGCCTGACTCACCGTGGGGTACTTTTAGTGATGTATCTCTGACTTCTCTTGCTTTTTCACCAAAAATAGCTCTCAGTAGTCTTTCCTC
Organism: Serpentinicella sp. ANB-PHB4; assembly: GCF_031432315.1. Lineage (NCBI taxonomy): Bacteria > Bacillati > Bacillota > Clostridia > Peptostreptococcales > Natronincolaceae > Serpentinicella > Serpentinicella sp. ANB-PHB4. Next base: position 6,570 of record NZ_JAVKGO010000020.1, on the reverse strand, counting down.
AGCAGTCAGCTCTGTTTCTCCTTTAGGTGTCACTTTACCCACTAGGATATCGCCGGATTTAACTTCAGCTCCAATTCGGATTATTCCTCTTTCATCTAAATCCCTTAAAGCTTCTTCACTTACATTAGGGATATCTCTTGTAATCTCTTCCGGCCCTAATTTTGTATCTCTTGCATCCGCTTCATATTCTTCAATATGAATTGATGTTAATGCATCTTCTTTAACTAGTTTTTCACTAATTAGGATTGCATCCTCGTAGTTATAACCTTCCCAGGTCATAAAGCCTACTAAGATGTTTCTTCCTAAGGCAATTTCTCCATTTTCAGTTGATGGACCATCCGCTAGCACATCTCCCGCCTTAATGATGTCCCCTTGACTGACAATAGGTTTTTGATTTATGCACGTCCCTTGGTTAGATCTTTTAAACTTAAGAAGATTGTATCGATCTTTCTCACCAGACTCAGTTTTAATAATTATTTCATTAGCTGTCACTTTATCAATTATACCGTCTCTCTTGGCAATTATAACAACCCCAGAGTCCTTTGCTGCTTTATGCTCCATGCCCGTTCCAATAATTGGAGATTGGGGTTTTAATAAAGGTACCGCCTGGCGTTGCATGTTTGATCCCATTAATGCTCTGTTTGCATCATCATTTTCTAAGAATGGTATCATGGCTGTAGCTATTGAAACCACTTGTTTAGGTGATACATCCATGTAGTCTACTTCTTCCCTTGGCACAATGTCAATAGCTCCAAAGTAAGTCCTAGCTGTTACTTTCTTGTTTTCAAAATTCCCCTCATCGTCAAGGGGTTCATTTGCCTGAGCGACAATGAATAAATCTTCTTCATCTGCCGTTAAGTATTCAACCGTTTCTGTAACAACAGCTTGTTTTTTATCTACTTTTCTATATGGTGATTCTATGAACCCATATTCGTTAACTCTAGCATACGCACTCAGAGAGTTTATCAACCCGATATTTGGTCCCTCTGGCGTCTCTATAGGACACATACGCCCATAATGAGAGTGATGCACGTCTCTGACTTCGAACCCTGCTCTTTCACGAGAAAGCCCTCCAGGCCCTAATGCAGATAAACGTCTTTTATGGGTTAATTCTCCAAGTGGATTAGTTTGATCCATAAATTGAGATAACTGAGAACTTCCAAAGAATTCTTTTATTGAAGCAACTACAGGTCTTATATTGATTAGGGCATTCGGTGTTACTAGTTCGACATCTTGGATAGTCATTCTTTCTCTAACGACTCTTTCCATTCTAGAAAGACCAATTCTATATTGGTTCTGTAAAAGTTCCCCTACTGACCTAAGTCTTCTATTCCCAAGGTGATCGATATCGTCAACGTTACCAACCCCATGAGGTAAATTAAAGGCATAGTTTATTGAAGCAATTATATCAGCAACTATAATATGCTTTGGAATAAGTTCTTTCATTCTTTCCACTATTGCTTCTTTAATTTCATCTTCTTCTTCATATTTATGTAAAATTTCCTTTAGTACAGGAAAATATACTTTTTCTTTGATTTTTAATTCATCTATATTGAAGGATACATGTTCGTTAATATCAACAAAATGATTTCCTATAACTTTTAATACTTTTCCTTCTTCAGAATATACGGTCGTTTCATTTATTCCGACATTTTGAATTAGAATAGACGTATCTCTATCAACGAGTTGTCCTTCTTCAATAATGATCTCGCCGGTTAATGGGTTTACGATGTTTTCAGCTGCTTTTTTATTGTATATTCTATTTGCAATAGATAATTTTTTGTTAAATTTATATCGTCCAACCTTAGCTAGGTCATATCTTTTTGCATCAAAAAATAGGGAATTAATAAGATTGTTTGCACTGTCTAGCGTAGGTGGCTCTCCCGGTCTTAGCTTTTTGTAAATTTCTAGTAAAGCTTCCTCTGAAGTTGTTGTACTATCTTTTTCCAATGTTGCAAGAATTCTCTCATCTTCTCCTAAAAGATTCTTAATTTCTTCATTTGATCCATATCCTAAAGCACGTAAAAGAACCGTAACAGGCTGTTTTCTAGTACGGTCAATTCTTACAGAAACAATATCATTGGAGTCAGTTTCATATTCTAGCCATGCACCACGATTTGGTATTACAGTTGCTGAAAATAAATCTTTTCCTGTTTTATCTATTTCCTTTGAATAGTAAACTCCAGGTGAACGTACTAATTGGCTTACTATAACACGTTCAGCGCCATTAATTACAAAAGTACCAGTGTCCGTCATTAAAGGTAATTCACCCATGAATACCTCTTGTTCTTTGACTTCACCTGATGCCTTGTTGATTAAGCGCACCTTAAGTTTTAAAGCGGTTGCATAGGTTGCATCTCGCTCTTTTGATTCTTCAACATCATACTTTGGATTGTTATCTAAGTGGTAATCGACAAACTCAAGTATTAAATTACCTGAATAATCGACTATTGGCGATACATCTTCCAAAACTTCTTTCAGTCCCTCCTCTAAAAACCACTGGAAAGATTCCTTTTGTAGTTCTATTAAATAAGGGGCTTCCATTACTTCTTTGATTCTTGAATAAGACATTCTTTCTTGCTTACCAACTTTGACAGGATGTGGCATACTGGCATTCACTCCTTGTATAAATAAAGTAAAATATATAAAGACAGATAGTAACAATCGTTACTACTATACTATTGACAATTATTGCTACGTTTATTCTTGTATAAAAAAATACTATAATGCAATTTACAATTTTATCATATAAAGAGACTAGGTGTCAATCCTTTATCAAATTCTAGTTGCAGTCTTTTTATAATTACTTTTTTTCAAAAAATAGATAAAAAGGACCTCCGAATTCGGAGTCCCTTTCAATCTGTTCAAACTACTACTTTACTTCTACTGTAGCTCCCGCATCTTCAAGCTTAGCTTTAATTGCTTCAGCTTCTTCTTTTTCTACACCTTCTTTAAGTGCCTTTGGTGCGTTATCAACTACTTCTTTAGCTTCTTTTAATCCTAAACCAGTGATTTCTCTTACAACTTTGATTACATTTATTTTTGATCCGCCTGGGCTTTGTAGGATTACATCAAATTCTGTTTGCTCTTCAGCTGCATCTCCTGCTGCCCCTGCTCCACCTACAACAACTGGCGCCGCTGCAGATACTCCAAACTTTTCTTCTGCTTGTTGTACTAATTCATTTAATTCTAATACTTTCATATTTTCAATTGCTTCTAAAATTTGTTCAATTGTCATTATTAAGCACCTCCGAAATTTTTTAATTTTATATTTTTACGCCTCGTCTGACTCTTTACTATCAGCTATAGCTTTAACAAGATATGCAAAGTTTGATACTGGAGCTTTTAAGCTTCCAAGTAATTTTGCAATAAGCACTTCTCTTGATGGAATAGACGCCAAGTCTTTAAGTTTCTCTTCCCCGTAAAATGTTCCTTCAACTACACCAAATTTTAGTTCAAGATCCTTATTTTGTTTTGCGAACTCATTGGCGATTCTTGCAGGAGCAACTGGATCATCATAGCTTAAGACTACAGCATTAGGACCTACTAGGCCTTCTACCATTTCATCCATGTTAGCATTTTTAGCTGCCATTCTCATTAAGGTATTTTTATAAACCTTGTATTCTAATCCTTCTTCTCTAAACTTCTTTCTTAACTCAGTTAATTGCTCAACCTTAAGGCCTCTATAATCTACAATAACAGCAGCTGCAGATTTTTGTAACTTCTCAGTTATTTCTTCTACTGCTTGTTTTTTAAGTTCAATAGCTTTTGCCATCTACTTACCCACCTCCTCTTTGTATAGGGAACATTTGCCTGACAATATAAAAGACCTCATCTTGTTGTAGACAAAATGAGGTCATGGTTTTAATATGTTATTTATTAAAAACCTCGGTAGGAAATTAAGCAATTTGCACCTACTGTCTACGGCGAAATATTCAACTTTTTGATCTTTGACTATTGTACCAATATATCAATACATTGTCAATGACATATTATACTACTCTGTAATTTTAGACGCATTTAGGCGAATGCCAGGCCCCATTGTGCTTGTTAAGGTAATGCTTTTCAAGTATTGACCTTTTGCAGAAGCTGGCTTAGCTTTAATAATTGCATCCATTAAAGTTTTGATGTTTTCTTCAAGGTGATCTTCACCGAATGAAGCCTTCCCTACTGGCACATGAATAATGTTGTTTTTATCTAGTCTATACTCAACTTTACCAGCTTTTATTTCTTTTACTGCTTTTTCAACATCAAAAGTAACTGTACCAGATTTCGGATTTGGCATTAATCCCTTAGGTCCTAGTACTCTTCCTAATCTACCAACAACACCCATCATATCAGGTGTAGCAACTACAACATCAAAGTCAAACCAATTTTCACCTTGGATTTTTGCAACTAAGTCATCTGATCCTACATAGTCAGCACCTGCATTTTCAGCCTCTGTTGCTTTTTCTCCTTTTGCAAAAACAAGAACTTTAGATGTCTTTCCTGTTCCATGTGGTAATACGATTGCACCTCTAACTTGTTGATCTGCGTGTCTAGAGTCAACCCCTAATTTTATGTGCATTTCAACTGTTTCATCAAACTTTGCAGTAGCAGTTTTCTTAACTAACTCTACAGCGTCTTTCAAAGCGTATGCACTATCTTTGTTTACTAACTTCACTGCTTCTATATACTTTTTACCTCTTTTTGGCATTTATAATTCCTCCTTGTGGTTTTAGCGGTTTATTAGTGTACCTCCCACTATTCATTGCGCTATTTATTAACTTTCAACTACTTCTATACCCATACTTCTCGCAGTTCCAGCAACCATACTCATTGCCGCATCTAGTGAAGCTGCATTCAAGTCAGGCATTTTTAGTTCTGCAATTTCCTTCACTTTATCCTTTGTGATTTTTGCAACTTTGTTTTTATTTGGCTCTCCAGATGCTTTGTCTAGTCCTACAGCTTTCTTAATTAAAACTGCAGCTGGTGGAGTTTTAGTAACAAAATCAAAAGATCTATCTTGATAAACTGAAATAATAACTGGTATTATCAAACCAGCTTGATCTGCTGTTCTAGCATTAAATTCTTTACAGAAACCCATAATGTTAACACCGTGTTGTCCTAATGCTGGTCCTACCGGTGGCGCTGGCGTTGCTTTCCCAGCTGGGATTTGTAATTTTATTTGTCCAACTACTTTTTTTGCCATTTCTATTACACCTCCTTAATAATCTGGTACATGGAATAATATTTTAAAGTTTGTTATATCTTAACAAATCTATATTCCTTCAACTTGCAAAAAGCTTAACTCTACTGGTGTTTCTCTGCCAAACATAGAAATTTTAACTTTAAATGTTTGTTTTTCTAAATTTACTTTCTCTACTGTTCCTACAAAAGTTTCAAACGGACCAGAAATAACACGCACGGCATCACCAATATTTATCCCTACGTCTTGTCTTACAATCTCCACGCCCATAGACTTTACTTCTTCTTCTGTCAGTGGAATCGGCTTGGAACTTGGTCCAACGAACCCAGTTACACCTCGAGTATTCCGTACTAAGTACCAAGATTCATCAGTCATAACCATTTTTATGATTACATATCCAGGGAATAGCTTGGACTCTTTTATTTTTTTCTTGCCATTCTTTATCTCCACTTTTTCTTCAGTAGGTACTTTTACTTCGTGTATTACGTCCTCCATACCTCTATTCTCAACTATTTTCTCTATATTAGTTTTAACTTTGTTTTCATGCCCAGAATAGGTGTGGACAACATACCATTTTGCTTGTTGGGACATATATAGGCATATCTATCTTTTTGTGATAGATAGCGCTCCCCTCCTTTTAAACAAATTGATTACCCTATTATTGCTCTTAAACCAGATCCAAAAATCGTATCCAATATCCATATTGCAACAGTTGCTATAATACAAGTAATAATAACAACAGTTGTGTGATTTGTTAATTCTTTTTTATTGGGCCAATTAACTTTTTTTAGCTCAGACTTTACGCCTCTAAAGTATTTCCCAAGTCCATTTTTTTTATTAGAATTTGCTTGGGTAGTCATGAAAATCCACTTCCTTTTTAAAAAAGATTTAAATTACTTTGTTTCTTTATGCAAAGTTTGGGCTTTGCAGAACTTACAGTACTTTTTCAGCTCAATACGGTCTGGATTTGTTTTTTTATTTTTTGTTGTATTATAGTTTCTTTGCTTACATTCTGTACAAGCAAGTGTTACTTGAATTCTCAACTGTTACACCTCCTACCTTCAACGAGCAGCCTTACGGAAGATCTTTTTTATATTCTATGTTCTTTGAGCACTTTTTCTGTAGTTACACTTATTTGTTATTCACTCTATAAAGTGGTTAAAAATACACAAACCGCACTCATTATGCAAACACCATCTTATAAAATCTATCATATTTTTATTTTGGTGTCAATAAGATGGTATAACATTATATAAATCATTTAAGGTTTATAGGACTAGGGAACCCTAGTCCTATAAATATTTTTTATTCAACAATAGAAGCAACTACTCCTGCTCCAACTGTTCTTCCACCTTCACGGATCGCAAATCTTAATCCTTCTT